>PWNO01000007.1 GCA_003557765.1 Bacteroidales bacterium | reverse complement strand
GTGGTGAACCCTGCAGACAGGCTGCTGCCGCTTAAAGGGCATGAAGACACCTGGGGTCCATCACATGATCGCTGCCTGCAGGATAAAAAAGTGTTTGCTGATGCTTTTCGGATCATCGATGAAGCGGCGAATTCCTGGCAACCGAACCGGCTGATTCAACCCACAGGGGAGGGGCTGGTGATAGTGAATCCACCCTTTCCTCCAGCGGATCAAAAGGCGACAGATATGCCCTATGATCTGCCATATACCCGCTTGCCTCATCCCAGGTATAAAAAGAAACCACCCATTCCGGCATACGAGATGATCCGTTTCTCGGTTAACACCCATAGGGGCTGTTTCGGTGGCTGCAGTTTTTGTGCGATCGCTGCCCACCAGGGTAAGTTTGTTGTGAGCCGGTCCGAAGCATCTGTCATGCGGGAGCTGGAGCAAGTTACCCGGACACCGGGTTTCAAAGGCCATATCACAGACCTGGGAGGTCCAACGGCAAATATGTATAACATGGGAGGAAAGGATCTGTCGGTTTGCCATCGTTGCCGCCGGCCTTCCTGCCTGCATCCTGAAATATGCAAAAACCTGGATTACGATCATCATCCCCTGATCAGCCTCTACGAGAAAGCCCTTCAAATACCGGGCGTAAAAAAGCTGACCATTGGCAGCGGGATCCGGCATGATATGCTTGTGGGAAAAGCGGACAAGGAGGTCAAACGCTATGGGTTGCATGCCTATACCCGGCAGTTGCTTCGGCATCACGTTTCGGGACGTTTGAAGCTGGCTCCCGAACATACAGAGGAACAGGTGCTCCATGCCATGCGAAAGCCCTCTTTCAAATATTTTGAACGGTTTTATTCGCAGTTTAAAAAAGTATGCCGGGCCGAAGGCTTGCCCTGGCAGATGATTCCATATTTTATTTCCGGACATCCCGGAAGTCATGAACAGGATATGCGTAAACTGGCAGCTGTGCTGAAAAAGCTCGGACTGAAGGTGGAACAGGTTCAGGAATTCACACCCACCCCGATGACTTTGGCCACGACAATGTATTATACCGGGATTGATCCTTACACTGGAAAACAGGTATTCACTGCCACGACTGACAGGCAGAAGATACAACAGAAGGCTTATTTCTTCCGGAATCTGAAAGGATAAATAAAAAAGACCGATTCATGGGAATGAATCGGTCTTTTTATTGTAAACCTATTTACTTAACCAAAACCTACTTATGAGTCTTTTCTGAGGAAACGGACAATTTTTTCCTTCCTTTTGCCCTGCGTGCAGCCAACACCTGTTTTCCACTTTTCGTTGCACTGCGCTTTCTGAATCCGTGCTTATTTTTTCTGCTCCTTACCGAAGGTTGAAATGTCCTTTTCATTGTGCTGTAGTTTTAACGTTAAGAAAGCCTGTAATTATTCAGGCCGCCCTTTGTTTTTCAGGCTGCAAAGATAAACAATAATTTTAAAATAACAAGGACAACGTTAAACTTTTGCCTGATCTAGTCCAGGGTAACTACTTTTGTTCTGGCTAATCTCCCGTCAATATAAACCTCAATACGATATGGACCGGCCGGGAGGCGATCTGCGTGCAGGATGTTGAATTCGAGCATGACTGGTTCGTGGGCATATTCGATCTCCCTCATCTCTGTGTAATAGGCCTCGCTTTGCATAACTTCATCCGCTTCTTCATACACCGCTTCAAAGGTTTCATCTGATGGGTACATCAGGTTGTCGTGGGGGTCATACATCAGCAAGTAGATGCTTTTGGGGCCAGCTTCAGTAAATACACTGCCATCTACTTCAAAGCCAATCAAAGTTTCATCAATGCGACGTGCCCGTGACACATTGTAACGGTCGGCACACAACCAGCGATCCCACTTGGTAAGCACATTGATGTTATAGGCATTCAACTTGGCTGCTTCCTTGCCTTTGGCTTCGAGTTGCTCGTAAGCAGCGGCAAGGGCATCCATTTCCTGTTCAAGCGCGTAAATCTCATCGCTAAGCTTCTCGATCTGATGTTCAAGCTCCTCTTTTTTGTTTTTGAGCTCATCATTGCGTTCTTTTTGTTCTTCAAGGTCTGAGGCCCTGACAGACACCTGACGATTGAGTTGAGCAATGCGGGCATCTTTTTCGGCCATCAAGGCTTCATGCTCTTCTGCGAGGAGCTCCAGTTTTTCAGTGCGCTCTTCAATGATGCCGTCTTTTACATCAATGGCTTCACTGAGTACTTCTTTTTCAATCTGAAGGGATTCCTTTTCGCTTATAACCTGTTCCTTTTCATCAGCAAGGCGCCCTGACCTTGTCATGTAAATGACATTCCCGATAATGGAGAGCAGCAGAACTGCCGCTACTACGATAAGACCAATTTGCAGGTTCTTCGTTCCTTTTACTTTCTCTTCATTCATACGATTGTGTTTTTAGTGATGGTTCAGCAAGTTACAAAAAACTATCATTTAATTCAAGCTGTTAACATAATTTAAATTCACCTAATTTGATGGGATGTTGGCTAATGTTTCCAGGAGAAAGTCGTAAAAGAGCTTAACTGTGGTGGTATTGACCATTTCATCAGGTGAATGCGGATTACGGATGGTTGGCCCAAAAGAGATCATATCCAGGTGCGGATACTTTCCTCCCAGGATGCCGCACTCCAATCCGGCGTGAATGACTTTTTGTTCAGGCGTTTTGCCGTACATCTTATTATACACTTCCGACATGGTTTTCAGAATGGGGGAGTCTACATCAGGCTTCCAACCAGGGTATTCACCGCTTTGTATTACTTCTGCACCAGCCATTTCAAATACGGCGCGCATCATGTTGGCCAGGTCAGCCTTGGCCGAGTCCACTGAACTGCGCTGGAGTGTAGCTGCTTCTACTTTTTTGTTTGCCGACTTTAACACGGCCAGGTTGGTGCTTGTTTCGACCACTTCTGGCATGTCGCTGATTACGCGTATGACGCCATTCGGACATCCATAAACGCCATTTAAAATGTTTTTGGTGGATGCCATATCCATCACCTTTGCTGGCTTTTCGGTACTTTTGACCGACAACGCCACGCCTGGATCCACTTTGCCGATTTCATTTTTCCAGTCGGCAATCATGGTCATGGCCATTTCTTCAAAAGCGCCGGCCTGATCCTTTGGGACAGTGACCACGGCACTGGCTTCCCTTGGGATGGCATTGCGGAGGCTGCCTCCATCAATGGCTGCCACCCTCATTTGCAGTTCACGGTTGGCTCTCCAGAGCAACCTGTTCAGCAGTTTGATGGCATTGCCGCGTCCGAGGTGGATGTCCAGACCGGAATGTCCACCTTTCAACCCCTTTACATCCAGGGTATATGCCTGATGATCGCCCGGTGTTTGCTCTTCCTGGTAGCTGAAATACGCATTGGTGTCTATGCCTCCTGCGCATCCAATGTAGAGCTCGCCCTCATCTTCCGAATCCATATTAATGAGGATATCGCCTTTCAGAAAACCCGGTTCGAGGGCAAAAGCTCCTGTCATCCCGGTTTCTTCGTCCACGGTAAAAAGGGCTTCAATAGGACCGTGCTGAATATCCTGCGACTCCAGCACGGCAAGTGCTGCGGCTACCCCAATGCCATTATCTGCACCCAATGTGGTGCCTTTGGCCTTCACCCACTCGCCATCAATATATGGTTCAATGGGGTCTTTTTCGAAGTCGTGGTCGGTATCTTTGTTTTTTTGTGGCACCATGTCCAGATGACCCTGCAGAATCACCGTCTTCTTATCAGCCATCCCGGGCGTGGCAGGCTTGCGGATCACCACATTACCCGCCTTGTCCGTTTCTGTTTCAAGCCCGAGCTTATTGCCCACCTCCTTTACATAATTCACAATCGCTTCTTCTTTCTTGGAAGGATGCGGAATGGCACAAATTTCTTCAAAATATTTCCATAGTACGTTGGGCGAAAGATTTTTAAGTGTGCTGTTGGTCATATTTTTTGGTTTTATGATGTGACACTTAGGAAGATTGCAGGCAAATATAGTATTTTAAATAGAAGAACCGCAAAGCTTTTGCCCTGCGGTTCAATAATCTATCCGTGTATGGTTTTATAAAATGCTGTTAATCAGTGTGAGGTGTTTTTGTTTTTCGCAGAGGATTTCTTCCAGGGTTGCAAAAAAACCATGGGTGATGATTATTGTTCTGTGTATGCAAAAACCTTGAATGATTGTATCATGGAATATGTTAAGGCGGCTTGTCTATCCGGGCAAGCATCAGGTGCGAAAAAAAGCCATCATGCCTGGATAATTTGCGCCGTGTGGTCCTTGGTTTTTACCTTTTCAATAATCTCTTCAATCTTTCCTTCTTCATCAATCACAAAGGTGGTGCGTTTGATCCCCATGAACTCCTTTCCCATGAATTTCTTCAATACCCATACGTCATAGGCTTGCAAAATTTCCTTTTCGGTATCAGAGATGAGGGGGAATGGCAGGTTGTTCTTCGCAATGAATTTTTGATGTGACTTTTCACTGTCTGCACTTACGCCCAGCACTTTGTATCCGTTTTTGAGCAGGTAGTCGTAATTGTCGCGTAAATTGCACGCCTGGGATGTACAACCCGGGGTGCTGTCTTTGGGATAAAAGTATAATACGAGTTTGTGGCCTTTAAAATCATCCAATGAGATCAAATTGCCATCCTGGTCTTTTCCCTTGAAATCAGGAGCTTTGTCGCCTTCTTTGAGTTTTGTCATAATTGGTGTTGTTATGTAAATACGATGTGATAGTTGAATAACGGTGCAGGATCGGGCTTTGTTCATTGGCGCGATGATTTGCATGCATCCTTTTTTGCCCCTTGCCTGTATTTATTTTAAGGAATACATGTCTGGTTGGTCACAGTAAATAAGGTCAGGCAAAAAAAGCCGGAGATGTTGATTCCGGCTTTTTTTGTAAATAGCTGTATTTGTGGGGTTATTCCTCCCTGTTTTTTACATACTTATCAAACCACTCCAGCCACTCCCAGTGCATGTGCAATACGGACTCACGTGCGCGGTATCCGTGGCTTTCATGTGGCAGCATGACCAGCCTGACGGTGGCGCCGTGGCCACGCAGTGCATCGTAATAGCGCTCGCTCTGTATTGGGAAGGTGCCAGCGTTGTTATCATCTGCACCATGGATCAGCAGCATGGGTGTCTCCATCTTATCGGCATGCATGAAGGGCGACATGGCATTGTACAGGTCGGGGGCCTGCCAGTATGTCCTTTGCTCAAACTGGAAGCCGAAAGGGGTGAAGGTGCGGTTATACGCGCCGCTTCGGGCCACGCCGGCGGCAAAAATGTCGCTGTGGGTAAGCAGGTTGGCTGTCATGAAGGCGCCATAGGAGTGACCGGATACGCCAACCCTTTCAGGATCAGTAATCCCCATCTCAACCAGTTTGGAGATGGCGGCATCGGCGTTGGCTACTAGCTGCTCCACGAAGGTGTCGTTAGGCTCGCCATCATCCTGTGCAACTATAGGGAAGGAGGCATTGTTGAGCACCGCGTATCCCTGTGTGACGAGCATCACAATGGATGAGGGACCCAAGCGTGTGTACGTGTAGGGAGATCCGGTGACCTGCCCTGCCCCGTCGGCGGTCAGGAACTCCCTGGGGTAGGCCCACAGGATGGTTGGCAGCGGATCATCCACACCGGGTTCAAAGCCGGGGGGGAGGAATATCTCACCGGAAAGCGGTATGCCGTCTTCCCTTTCATAGTGGAGCATCTCCTTGTAAACCTCACGCATCTGCGGGAAAGGCTCGGGAAAGTCGGTGATCTGGGTGAGATTCTCGTTGCTCAGGTCGCGCAAATAATAGTTGGGACGCTCTTCCACGGCTTCCCTGCGGGTCATCACGAGCTGCCTGTCCGGGTCGATGATGCGCACCGGGTTTTCATAATAGGGAGATTCGCTGCGCCATAGCCTGATCGTGTCTCCGGTCTCGAAGTCATATTGATCTATGAAGGGGCGATTCCCTTCGGGTGATGCGCCCTGACCTATGAGGTACAAGTGGCGTGCCTGCTCGTCAAACATAAGGACGTTGCGGCCATATTCATTGGGTGCTGTTTGCAGCCTGCCCGGGTCACCGTAACGATCTTCTGCAGAACGTTCACCCAGCAGGGTGAGGCCTGCTGCAAGGTCTTCGGGATGAAAGGAGCTCATCCTGGCCATACGCGTCGGCTGCCAGAACTCACTCACCAGTGCGAAATCGTTTGTTCCCCAGGTGATCCCACTGAAACGGTAATTGGTTTTGAATCCTTCGATGGGATCTCCTTCGAACGGGGCCTCCAGGAAAAATACCTGGTCGCGGTATGCTGCCTCGGCCCTGGGGTCTCCACCATCCAGGGCTTCTGCCCAGAAGATGGTAGCCGGGGCATCATTGCGCCAGGAGATGTTGCGCGGCCCTTCACGAGTGGCACCAAAGCCCTGGGGCATCACCTCGGTCACAGGGATGTCAGCAAGGGTCCTGATGTGGTTGCCATCCACATCAATGATGTCATAACGCTGTGCGAAACGCGAGAATGGCACGATGTATGAGTAAGGTTGTTGCAATGTGGTGACCCTAATGTATTGTCCGTCGGGCGATGTGTTAAACGAGGAAATGACGGCGCTTTGCCAGATCGGCTCAGTATTGCCCTCCAAATCTGTTTTGACCAGTTGCGAGGTAGTATAATGGTCAAAAATGGCTTCATCATTCCTGTCGCTGAGCAGATCCTGGAATGTACGGACTGCAGCTCTTTCACCAATGCTCTGCTGGATATTTGGCCCGGTGGCCACGCGTGGTCTTTTGGGTGCTTCTCCCCGCCCTTCCGGGACGGCTTTATATATGATGGTTTCGCTGTCAGACAGCCAGTTAAAGGCATTGCCAAGCACATCGTTGATCACCGGGCCGCTTAACTGTGTGGCTTCTGCAGCAGCGATGTCCAACACCCAGAGCTCAATGCCTTCATCGTGCGTGTGGGTAAAGGCAAGCTTTTGCCCGTCGGGTGACCAGGAAACACGTTGAATACGGGGTTCTTCAGGCAGACCCGTGACCTCTCGTTCATTGGAACCATCAATATCCATCAGAGTCAGGCCGGTATGATATCGGCCAAAATCGCGTCCGTTGGTGCGCGGGTTGAAGCGGGTGCCGCCCAGACGCAATTCTTCACTGGCGAGATCCTCGATAGTGGGGAGTCCGGTGTTCTCCAACAACAGGATCACGTTGTTGCGCGGACCGATTTGCATGGATGGCGTTACCGGGGCATCCACCAGTTCAATGATCTCAGCAGGTGGTTCCTTGTAGCCAACCTCTTCCTGCGCCGTGGCGTGGCAGGCAAAAAATGCAAATAAAACAGTGGAAATTACATAGGTTGCTTTCATAAAAAAATAGGTGTTAAATAATTTGTGTTTAAAATATTCGTGCCAAAATAACTAAAATTCAAAAAACAACAAAAGTATTTGAGGCGCAAATTATAGCCCCCTGTCGAAAAGCGGTTTCAAAAACCATACCCACAGCGCTGAAACCGCATAAGCAGCAGCCGTTCCCCACCATAAACCGGTTAGCGGGAAAACATATCCTGCAACAAAGCTGTAGATGACAATATTGGTTGATGCCAGCAACATGATCTTTCCTGTTGCCCTGGCAAATGGCGGGCCTGCGGATACGGTCAGGATGACCATGGTGGACAGCATCGTGGCCGGGAACGAAGCAAACAGCCCGGCCCAGAAGGCTGATCCGGTGCGCGCGATCAGGACCGTCGCACCCACCACACTGCCTGCAAATAAAGCCCTGAATAGCAACTGCGAAATGGAATAGCGCTTGCTGATCTTGCCCATGGATGGAATCTTCAATACCTTCTCAGCTAACATATATGTGCCGATCGCACCGGTAAAGTAAACGACTATCCAAATCATCCGGTTGGTTTCCTGGAACAGCGACGAAAGCAGGGCAAGCAGTATCCAGGCTGTCAGTCCTCCGCCCAGAGCAACAACCAGGCCCTTCCCCGCAAGGGAGATAAACACATAAAGAAACATGGTGCTCAGAAACATGCCCAATGGCACGGTTACCGTGGCTTCAGCGGCAAACTCCGGTGTTTGCGTGATGCCGATAAACAGCAGGGAGGTCAGGATGGTGCTCGGCAGGTTGGCGATCATGCCGCCCAGCTTGGTGCCCATTTTTTCTGATACCATGGTTGCCATGGTAATCCAGATGCCCGAGACCACCACTGAAAGGATTAATTGCTGTAAGAATAGCGCAGACATGTATATTTCTTGTTTGAAGAGATGGCAAAAGTAGGGATTTTAGTTATTTTCGGATACTGTTTTCTGAAAAAGGCCATGGGGATTTTTATAAATCACAGAGAAATGTGTATTTTGGCCAATTCATTCAAAAATTGACTGTGTAAACAGATTGCATAATAAAAACAGTTCATCTCACTATATAATAAGGATCCTTAAACATATTCATCATGAGAAAAGACACACCTATACCTTCGGAAGTAGTTAACAAGTATGCAACACAAATGGGCCTTGAAAATGTAGGCAAGGCTTCCATCCGCGAAATTAAACGGCTTGTCGACCTCGTGGAGGCCGAAACGGGCGAACGCTATGTGCGCATGGAAATGGGCATTCCGGGTCTGCCTGCCTCAGAGATTGGCGTAAAGGCCGAAAAGGAGGCCCTCGACAAGGGCATTGCCTCCCTGTATCCGGATATTGATGGCATCCCCGGGCTGAAAAAGGAAATCAGTCGCTTTGTGAAGTTGTTTGTTGGTGTGGACGTAGATCCCAGGGGCTGCATTCCTACCGTAGGCTCCATGCAGGGCAGCTTTGCCACCTTCATGACCGTAACGCGCATGGATAAAAACAAGGACACCATCCTTTTTCTTGATCCCGGGTTTCCTGTGCATAAGCAGCAGTGCCGCGTCCAGGGTACCAAATTCGACAGCTTCGACGTGTACAACTATCGCGGTGAAAAGCTTCGGGAGAAACTGGAATCCCACCTGGCTGGGGGCAATGTGGCAGCCCTCCTGTATTCCAATCCGAACAACCCCTCCTGGATATGTTTTACGGAAACGGAGCTGAAGATCATCGGCGAGCTGGCCACGAAATATGGGGTGGTTGTGATCGAAGACCTGGCCTATTTTGCGATGGACTTCCGGCAGGACCTGTCCAAGCCAGGTCAGCCGCCCTATCAGCCCAGCGTGGCCAATTACACAGAAAACTACGTGTTGCTCATATCCAGCTCAAAGTCATTCAGCTATGCAGGTCAGCGCATTGGCATGATGGTGATCTCGGATACCCTGTTTGAAAAACAAGCCAGGGATCTTCGGCCATACTATGGCATGGAGCAGTTTGGCCGGGCCATGGTCTTCGGTTCAATATATGCCCTGAGCGCAGGCACGGCGCATTCGCCGCAGATTGCCCTGGAGGCCATGCTGAAGGCTGTCAATGATGGCGATTACGACTTTGTGGAAGTGGTCAAGGAATACGGTGAAAAGGCAAAGATCATGAAGAAAATATTCACCGACAACGGTTTTAAGATCGTTTACGACAAGGACGAAGACAAGCCCCTTGCAGACGGCTTCTACTTCACCATTTCCTATCCCGGTTTTTCGGGCGCCGAGCTCATTGAAGCTTTGGTATATTATGGCATTTCAGCCATTTCGTTGGCCATCACCGGCAGTGAGCGCCTTGAAGGCCTCCGCGCCTGCGTTTCCCTGGTGAGCCGTGACCAGTTCCCCGATTTGGAGTACCGGGTGAAGAAGTTTCATGAGCACCACGGGTGAGGTCAATGTGCTAATTTGCTAATGTGCCAATTGAAGGTCGTTTGTGCAGTTGTTCAGTACTTTCTTTGTTATGAATATTCATTGACTTGCAAAGAGCGCGGATTTTCCTTGTGGCATTTGCAGCGATTGTGATTTTTCGAAATTCGGGTGGAGGTTTTTTTGTTGGGATTGGTAAAAAGTGTATTTTTGCAATCTCTAAAAATCGACGTTCTTAATCAGGAGAGGTGGGTGAGTGGCTTAAACCAGCAGTTTGCTAAACTGCCGTACCGATTAGGGTACCGGGGGTTCGAATCCCCCTCTCTCCGCCAGCAGCTCATAAACAAGCCACG
>PWNO01000109.1 GCA_003557765.1 Bacteroidales bacterium | reverse complement strand
CTGTCAGGGGAGAAACGCGAGATGATTGAGGAATTGCAGCGCCGGTTGGCTGAACTGGAGCGTCGCCTGCAGGAGGCTGAAGGCCATCTTGACGATGCAGAGAACCTTCTGAATGAGCTGGAGCGTTTGCGCGACAAGATCAGGGATGCCATTGACGAGTTCGGCGAAATCATCCCGCCGTCGCCTGTGAGCTCAACAGATGAAGCTAATGAGGCTTCCGGAAAGGTGGAGGATGAGCGTGAGGAGAAAGAGCAAGAGGCGGAGCAAATCGGGGGTCTGATCAACGAGGCCGGTGAGGCTGCCGATGAGGCTGGAGGAGCCACTGGCGGAGCCAGCGGGGGCGCATCTTCCGGATTGTCGGACGGCGACGGCATGCTGGATGACCTGGATGCCTACCTCGAATACCTGCGACACCTTACTGAAGCCAAACTCGAGTACGAGCGCAGGCGCCGGCAAACAGACTGCCTGCGACTGCTGGAGGAATACCGGGCAATGCAAGACCCGGAACCCGGGTTCTTTACCCAAATATTTGAGTGGCTATGGAAATCTAAGGAAGAACTGGATGAGTTCCCCGAAGGGATCTTCGATGACCTGGACGAATTCCGGGAATATCTTGACAAACTCGAAGAATGGAAGGGACGCATTGAACAGGCGATTACGCTTCTTAATGGGATAAGCGCAGATGCCGACCCGGAAGCACGAGCAAGAGCTTTTGGTGAAGTACTTGAAATAGCCGATGACCTTGGAGGCAAAGTGCCGGGATTTGGCGAGATGATTGGATACTATGCCACAGCATATAACGCTGCCATTGATGCCATCATGCAAATTGCTGAAGACATGAGGGGCCGGGCAGTAGGAGCTATTGATGCCTTCCACATAGAGTGTGACCCCGACAATTGGCACGGGAAGTCGATGGAAGAGATACTGGAAGATGAATGGCAGCGGTTTTTGAATATAGATGTATATGCTGCGAAAGTTAAGCCGCTTAATATCTATCATCAGCGCATACTGGAGGATTATTTCAAAAAGCGGGCAGCCAGTGCGATACTGGATTGTTGTATCGATGAATTATTAAAGTAGCATAAGGCGACGCAATGTCCAAGGATAATTGCGATACACCTCTTGACATAGCCTAAACGAGCACCTTGGGTTTTCTTCACCTTAAAAATGAGTCTCCGGACTCAATGGCCAGATCTTCCCGTTCTAGTTGCTTCAGGAAACGATTAGCCTTCCTGCTATGTTATCCATAGTTGCTTTACAGCTTGGATAAACAGCCTCATCTGGATAGAACATAAACATGATTAATTATAAGCTGTGTTGCCGGTTCAAAAAAGCACAAAAGCCAGGAAAATATTTGACAAATTCTGTTTTTTTTGTAACTTGTTTGTTTTAAAGCAGTTACTATACACAAGCAATGGGTTTAATGGAGAAAAAAAGCCCATTCATTTACATTAAAACAGAATCAGCATGAAAAAGTATTTCTTCTTATTTGCAATGATGGCCATTACTGTTTCCTTTATGGCGTGTAGTGACGATAATGATGTTGAACCTGATGAAGAACCACCACCACAAGTCCATGAACTGGTTGGCACATGGAGATTTACACATCCAACAGAAGGATGGTGGGACCAATTTACTTTTGAATTGGATCTAACAGGTATTTACAGGGATACCTCAGCTGCCGGTGTAGTAGAATCCTTCCCATTTAATTACACTGTAGAGGGTCAGGTTCTTTCAATTGTCTTTGATGATGGTTCAACTATGACGATTACATATGAACTTATCAGTGCCACCGAATTATTACTAAACTTTGGAGGAGGCTTGGCGTTGCTTTACGAGCGGCAGTAGTAGCGTGGTGCTTCACAGATCAAATTATGTTGCGTCGGGATCGTTCCACGCTGTCGGGAATGCCGTGCGCGGACTCTTTTAGCAGCGTATATAGGCATGGCGTGCCAGGGCCACATAAGTTCAGTGCCCCTTGCATATGGGGTACGATCGTCCTGCTCGCACTTACTTTCTCTTGTTTTGCTTCAATACATATGGGATGGGAAACGAAGGGGAAGGGATCCTGGGTCATGTTGCTGATGACAGCAAAAAAGCCAAGCACAAAAAACTCTGCCAACTCTTTTTGAATATTCATCGCCGCAATGATTTTAAGATTTTTAATATGTCCTGCACCAAAGCAGGTTAAAAACAGGACAAATCATTTATCAATAGTAAATAGCGGCGATAAGTGTTGTATTTGGTGATACGTGGAGGCCAGGGGCCGGATTACAGCTGATAAACGTGGGACTTGCCCGTGAAATTGCCTTTGCGCAGAAATTATTCCTGTGAAAGTCTTTTGTGTTCAGAGCAGTTGAATTTTCAGCTTTGTGGTTATCCTTTGGTATGGCCAAGTATTTGCATGCCTTGAACTCCTTGATATGATGTGTTCTCTGATCGCCTGGTGTTGCCATTTACAGCAGCTTGACAATCACATGTAAGTTTTTGACGCCCTCCGTTTTGCTTGTACGCTGCACCGTCAAGTTTATTATTGATAAAAAGTGCAAACCATTTCCGGGGAGGAAGCATATTTTTTAGGCTCAGGCTGCCTCATGCATAGACATCCGACGTTCAATACCTTGAAAAGCTTTGTTTTTCTAACGATGTGCAGGTTGCAGCAAAAGACCATCGAACAACTTTCAGCAATGATTGTTTGTGTATTTTTGCAGCTTTAAAAAAATTAAATCCAGCATATGATTGAGTATAACGGTGCCATGATGCAGTTCTTTCATTGGTACACTTCTGACGATGGTTTTTGGTGGAAAGAGCTGACCAGGAAAGCCCCTGAGTTGGCAAAGGCCGGATTCACCTCCCTGTGGCTGCCGCCGGCATATAAAGGTGCTGGAGGTGCTTCCGATGTGGGTTATGGGGTATACGACCTCTTTGACCTCGGCGAGTTCGACCAGAAAGGTTCTATTCGCACCAAATATGGCACACGCGATGAATACCTGGAGGCCATTCGGGCGGCAAAAGATGCCGGCATGCAGGTGTATGCCGACATCGTCTTCAACCACAAGCTGGGTGCGGACCGGGAAGAAGAGTTCAACGCCACGCCCTATGATCCTGAAAACCGGAACAAACCGCTCGGGGAGATGCAGAAGATCAAAGCCTGGACTCACTTTACTTTCCCCGGACGTAAAGAAAGGTACTCCACGCTGAAGTGGCACTGGTGGCACTTTAACGCTGCCGACCACAATGCACATGATAATCAGCAAAATGCGGTCTACTTGTTTGAAGGCAAACAGTTCCACAAGAGCGTGGATCCCGAAAAAGGCAATTTTGATTACCTGATGGGCTGTAACCTCGATATCAGTAACCCGGATGTAAAGAAGGAGCTGTTTTACTGGGGTGAATGGTACTTTGATACGACACTGGTGGATGGCTTTCGCTTCGATGCGGTGAAGCACGTGCAATCAGAGTTTTTTGCTGAATGGCTTAACCATCTGCGCAACTATAGCGGGCGTCACCTTTTTGCTGTAGGCGAATACTGGTCGGGCAAGAGTGAAGCACTCGATCAGTTTATAGAACGTACAGATAATAACATCATGCTGTTTGACGTGGTGCTGCACTATAACTTTGCCGCTGCCGGACAACAGAAGGCGGATTATGATCTTAGCAGGATCTTTGAAAACACCCTTGTAAAGGAAAAACCTGATATGGCGGTGACCCTTGTGAGTAACCATGACACGCAACCGTTGCAGGCGCTGGAGTCACGGGTGGAAGCATGGTTTAAACCTTTGGCTTATGCCCTCATTCTTCTTAGAAAAGGTGGATATCCCTGTGTATTTGCAGCCGATTACTTTGGGGCAACATATACAGACTCTGATCAAACGGGCCAGGAACAACACGTGGAAATGGCCAGCCACCAATGGATGATCGACAAGATGCTGCATGTCCGTCGCACCTTCGCCTACGGCGATGAGCATGACTATTTTGACAACCCCAACTGCATTGGCTGGGTACGCACAGGTAATGAAGACCATCCGGGAGGTGCTGCGGTGGTGCTGAGCAACAGTGAGGCAGGTTCCATCCCAATGCAAACCAGTGCACCCGAAACAGCGTTTGTCGACATCACCGGACATATTGCGGAACCCGTGATCACCGACCCTGAAGGATGGGGAGTGTTCTCCTGCCCCGCTGCATCGGTGTCTATATGGGTCCCTGAAGCTTCCTGATCAGTGGCGCGGATTGTGATTGAAGCATAAAGAAACAGCCTGCGGTTGACCTCCGCAGGCTGTTTTTGGATAAATGCAATCCAGTTGTTTTGGATGTGGAAAAACTATCCTGCATTATTCATCCTTCTCATTTAACAAGCAGGAAGATACATCCTTTTGTGTTCGTGAGAGGAATAAGGCAGGCCATGTAATCCATGGTCAGACCAAAGTGTTACACTTCTTCCGGAATGTCTTTGGTGAGCGTGCCATAAATATAAGCCTTGCCGCCCAGTCCAATCACGCTGATTCCGATCATCCAGATCACTGCAAGCGGTGTCCAGATCCAGTTAAGAATCCAGTAAGGGATGGTCAGCAGGACAATACCAAAGAACAACATCCAGAAAAAGATTGTCCATTTATGCCCAAAAGTAGCCCGGTTACTTAGCTTCAGTGCATCAGCAGCGCCCTTGCCCTTGTCAACCACAAGCAGGATGGTCAGCGTGTAGGCGATCTGCATCACAATGCCCGGGATGATCAGAAAAATGAAGGCAAAAGAGATGATCAGACTTCTGAGTCCGCCAGCCAGGAAAAACTCTCCCATAGGCTTGTAATTGGCTTTGTCAAAAATACTCAGGGGGTTAATGGTTTTGCCCTTGCTGATTGCAGCCGGAAGGGTAACGATGGCAATGGTGGTTCCCACGTTTACATAGGGAATCCAAATGGTTAACAGCCACAAGATGATGCAGCCGATCACCGGGAAAAGGTTTTTCAGACCAAGGCTGAATGCATTGGTCAGAATGTCAGTAAAGTTCAATTCTTTCTCCATGATTTTTCAAGTTTAGTTTGTACGGAGCAGCAAGTTAAACAAACTTTTAACGAAAAACAAAAAAAATGATGGAAAAATCTGGTAAAATTTATTGCACCATCCATTTTTCGGGTGCCTGTTTTATGCTATTAAGGGGTTCCGGAGCATTGTTATGCATGGGAGGGAGCGCACAGGACAATCAGGTTGTGTGTGCTGTCACACCCCATTGTATATGTGAAGCAGTCCTGCTCTGTGCGTAACCGGAAAGCCATTTTCAATAAATCAGGGCACAAAGGAGGTGATCATATTTTTTAGTCCGCCAAATTGTACCAGGTCAAGTCTTGCTCTGCCAACGACCAGTCCGGACTCCGCACGTATAGGAATCTTGTTCTTGTCGTCTGACACCCAGAGAGTCATTGGGTAAGGCTGACTGAACACCTTGCCCTCCAGCACCTCGGGCTTGAAGCGCAGCGTATTAAATGTACCAAGAGAGGTGGTAATCTGTTCGCGGCCTTCAAACAGGATGCGACTCACATACACTTCATCACTATGGTAGAAGGTTACCTCAAAGGCATCTCCGGGTTCAACGCCCTCCATGTCGAAGGTGCGCGCAAAATAAAAGGCTGATATGATGTCCTGGGTAAAAGGCGGAGCTTCGACGATGGTATCACTGCTGACCACCTGGCCGGGGTCAGACTGAAAGCGGATATCTGCATTTCGGCGGCTACGGCCTTCACGAATGTTTTTTTGGAACCTTACCGGTGCAAGGTCTTCCTCATGAAACCAGGAAATATACTCGTTCTCGACCTTGAAGAACATGCTGAAAAAACTGTTGGTGTTCGCCTTTCCCACGATCTTCATGGTGGGCTCACCATTCACCATGACCGTTTCAGGCGCTATGGTCAAGGAAGCGTCACCGGCTGTTACGTTGCCGGTAAAACGGCTGTGATACATGGCACGGAAGACGAAACGCTCTCCTTTCTTAAATGTCTCATTGCTTGCCTGACGGTCATTCGCCACGACCAATACACTCAACAACAGTAAGCAAACCCACAGCATCAACCGTGTGGAGTAGTTTTGCTTTCTCAGAATACCTGTAGCCATAACCATATTTTTAATATGCCAATGTGTTATTGCTAACGAATTTTTAGCAAAAATCGTGCAACTGCCTGCAAAATCTAAGCAAACATACCGACACCATGCCAAGGATAAGGCATTAACCAACGGCTCATCGCAAACCGCGACTTTTCGACCTTGCGACTTTTCGACTTTTTGACCCCTGGCAATACGACCCCTGCAAATAACCCTTCCACATAAAAAAGGGCCCTCCAAAACCCTGGAGAAGCCCTTTAAAACCAATGCCTATGGCAACCAAACACGTGCAAAGCAAACGGTCTGAACACCGTTTACTTTAACACAATAACCGCTGCAGGATCAATCACCTGGAAGGTGAAAGATTCTGTAAAATACAATTCAACGGTTTTATTATTGTGGGATTCATATCCGATCGAAATATCCTGTCCGAGCACCAGACGGAAGTCGCCGCCACGTTCAGAGACGAGGAAGGATTCCTTCACGTGGGGTGCCAGAATGATGTTTCCGCCCAACAGATTTTCCAGCTGGCGGCGGAGCGGATAACCCCGGATGAAGGAGTTGACCTTTTGCCAGCGTTCGGTGTTGAGTACCAAGCTGTATGGTCCTTCTATGGCGGCTGTCTTCATCTTGCTGACGCCAAGCGAAACCGCATCCAAAACGTCCTCCGTGGCTTCCGGAAACGGAATGGGGTCATAGTCGGAACTGTCTTTCAACCCCGTAATATTGGCTTGCTTAAAGCCTTCATATATGGCCGTTTCCTCAAACCTGGCAATTTCACGCGCCGCATCTTCCATGGCTTCCAGGTCGATGTCTTCGGCACCACGCACAATATTGTCTAGCTCCCAGATGTCCAGTTTGAATGGGACCCTGGCTTCCACGAGCGGCAATACCTGGTGTGTGCCATATTTCACGGGCCCTTTTTGGTTAGCGGGCACGTGAAGGCGTCCGGTACTCTGCGCAGCAAAGCTCCATCCTTTAGGGCCTTCCACGTCAAGGAACTTGCGTCCGGCGAGGTCCGCGGTGAGCACTTCTTTCGCTGTGTCATTTATTTCCTCCCATGCCTGGTCTGAGATGGGAGCCTTTGATCTTCTTAAGATATCCATATTGTTTTCCTTTTGTTTTTTTGGGATTCAATCAATAAATCAAGTTCATTGGGAAGCAGGTCCGCAGCCTACCGGCATCCGGACTACTTGTCAATCTTACCAATGCCGAGTGAGTCCGATCCACCACCATCATCATCATCGTGGTCATCGTGATCGTGGCCATGGCCGCTCATCAGGTCGCCTTCCTTGAACAACCAGGTGCGCAGCTCTTCATCCCAAACGGGCATGTTGCGCCTGAGCCACTCCAGCGACATGCAAGCGTGTTCGATTTCCTCATCCCTGTTGTGCGCCATGATTGCAGCCAAATCCTTGTCTTTGGAAGTGACCACACGCTGGTGGTACCAATCAACCGCCTCGATCTCTTCCTTTAAACTCTTCAGCGCACGCGAGAAATTACGCGCTTCTTCTGATAATTCTTCTACTGGTTCGTGATAATCTGACATAGCTTGTGAATTTATGGTTCAACTTAATAATTTTGCAACCACCGAAAAAGATTCGGGTATCTGCAAATATAGGATTTATCTTTTACAAGGTCAAACAAGTAGCAGGCTGTATTGTTTTTTAAGCAGTTTATATGAACAAAAAGCATGAAATCGCCCATGAAAATATTATGGCTTTCTTGCCAACAGCCAAAAGCCAACAACCAACATATCATTCACATTGACCGTCTTGCCTCCGACCCACGGAAAACATCACCGAGAGGCATAAAACGGTTCAGAAAATAAGGAGGAACAAATGCATACTATACCACAAGCCAAAGTCAAAGAAGTGAGCCACACGCTGATTGAAAAGCACGGAGAAGCAAATGCCGGGATGATCACCCGCGGTGTGCAACAGGCGGCTGCCCTCTGGCGCGATGAAGATGGCACGCCGGAAGCGTTTGCAGCCTTTTGCGCAGCAAACTACCATGCCGGAGAACAAGCCCGGAAAGAGCTGTTTGACAAGCTGACCCGCAATTACGAACATATCTGGGGCCATTTTAACCAGATGATGCTCGAACTGAACAAGCCGCTTCACCTCGACTGGGGCCCTGTCAAGCCCGTGGATGTCCTCTTTGGCAGCTTTTCTCCTGGTGCCCACCTGGCCGAGGATCTATACAGCAACAAGATTGCTTTTCTTACCATCCTGAACTTTCCTTTCTTTACCCTGGAGGAAAAACATCAGTACGGTTCTGGCTGGGACAGGCAGGAGTGGGCTTATGTCCGGATGGGCGATGTGTTCACCTCGCGCGTGCCGGCAGAGGTCAACCAGCACATGTCGCGTGTGGGCACCGAAGCCGACAATTATATTTCCGAATACAACATCGTGATGGCCCGGCTGGTCAACGATGCCGGTGAGCGCATCTTTCCGGAAAACCTGCGCCTGATCTCGCACTGGGGGGTGCGCGATGAGCTAAAGGCCAACTACGATGGTTCGCCCGAAGGGCTGGCTAAGCAACGGATGATCTACCAGGTGATGCAGCGCATCATTGATCAGGATATCCCGGAAAAGATGATCAACAACAGTGAGCTTACCTGGAACCCTTTCAGCAACAAGGTGTATCGTGACGGGCAGGAGGTGGATGCACCGGCTGAGCCCCTGACGCGCTATCAACACCTGCTCAACAACTTCCATGCACATAAAAAAGCGGATCAATGGTCGCCGAACTATCCCACTTACAAGGCGCGTGCCTTTGAAGAGGGCCTCGAGATGAGTATGGACGAGGTGGAGACCCTGTTTAAGGAGCTGGTGAGCGCTCCCGTACTGAAAGAGGTGGGCGCCCTGATCGCCAGTCGCCTGGGGCGCGACCTTGAACCCTTCGACATTTGGTATGATGGCTTCAAGGCGCGCAGCGGTATCCCTGAGGCAGAACTGGACAGGATTACCGCTGAGCGGTATCCGGTTGCCAAAGCGGTGGAGAAAGACATTCCCAACATGCTGACCACCCTGGGGTTTAAGCCAGCGCGTGCAGAACAAATCGCCTCCAGGATCGTGGTGGAAGGCGGCCGGGGTGCCGGACATGCATGGGGTGCGCAGATGCGGTCACAATACTCGTACCTGCGCACGCGCATCGGCGAAAAAGGCATGAACTACAACGGGTTTAACGTGGCAGCGCATGAGCTGGGTCATAACGTAGAACAGACGGTCAGTCTGCACGATGTCGACCATTATATGCTGCACGGTGTGCCCAATACAGCCTTCACCGAGGCGCTGGCCTTCATCTTCCAGGTACGAGACCTCAAACTCCTTGGGCTCGAACAGGACAACCCCCTGCGCGAACACCTGAACACCCTCGACATCCTTTGGGGCACCTACGAGATCATGGGCGTGTCGCTGGTCGACATGGCGGTGTGGCGGTGGATGTACGCAAACCCAGAGGCTACGGCCGAAGAGCTGAAAGCCGAAACCATCAGGATCGCCACAGAGATCTGGAACAGCTACTATGCACCGGTCATTGGGGTAAAGGATTCACCGGTGCTGGCTGTCTACTCTCATATGATCAGTTACCCGCTCTACCTGAGCGCCTATCCTTTGGGGCACCTCATCGAGTTTCAACTGGAACGGCAGATGCATGGCAAGAACCTGGCCAGTGAGATCGACCGAATCTTCACGATCGGCAACCTTACACCCCGACAGTGGATGCAGGAGGCTGTCGGTGGGCCGCTTGGTGCCGGGCCGCTTTTGGAGGCTGCTGGGAAGGCGGTGGGGGAAGTAAGTAAGTAGGCAGTAAGCAGTAAGCAGTAGTAGTAAGTAAGCAGTAAGCAGGAAGTGAGCAGATAAGTAAGCGGCAAGAAGCTAAGTGTAAACCTAATTCGGGACGAGACACTTTTTTCTTGCTGCCTACTGCCTACTCCTTACTTCTTCTTCGACCACAATCGGGTAGTAACGATGCTCCAGTCGCTGCACGCGCATAGCCAGACG
>PWNO01000314.1 GCA_003557765.1 Bacteroidales bacterium | reverse complement strand
TTCTCTGGTTAATTATTGGTTTATTTGAGGGCGAAATTCGTTTAATGGCTTCCAGAAAACAAAAAGCAAGTGAGATATATACAAAAAATTTTATCAAAAACATTATAATATGAAAATGCATCCACTACTCAAAGCAATCAGCGTATTTGCCATCCTCATGTCATTCAGCTTGTTATCGACAGGCAGCGAAATCTTTTCAACAAACTTTAACGAAGCAGACAACTGGGATAACCCCGGTGGTTCATGGACAGCCTACAATGAAAAAACCTACTCAGAAGGTGCCTGGTTTTTTCACAGCACCAGCGCTGTAAGGGGAACAGCAGCAGAGAGCTTTGATGGCTCCGACTACTCCTTTCGTGACCGCGATGTGTTCAGTCTCCACAACACCGAATCCGTCAGCAATATGTCGGGTTTCAGCCTGCAGCTGCGCGACTGGATGCTTGGCAGCGGCGAACAGCGTAACCTCAATGTGAGCTACGACGGGGGCGAAAACTGGGAATTACTGGTCACCATCAACAAAGACTGGTTTGACGCATACCAGGTGTACCAGGAGTATGTTTATTTATTCCCGGGTGGGCCACAAAATTTCGTTGCTGAACAATTTATGCTGGAAATCGATGGAGGAGGAGGGACCAATGACGGCCGCATCAACATTGGGCAGTTCAAGGCACTGGGAGAAATCACCGTGGTTGCCACCCCGACATTTGATCCAACCGGGGGTATCTACTTCGGTAGCGTGGACGTGTCCATCACTTGCGCCACACCGGATGCCAACATTTATTACACCTTAAACGGTGCTGATCCAACCACGAGCGACTTTCTCTACGCCACCCCCATCAATGTCACGGAAGATCTCACCATCAAAGCCAGGGCTTTTGCCGATGGTCTTGAACCCAGTGAAGTAGCAGAAGAAACCTATCAGATCCGTACCCTCATCCTGGAAAAGGATTTCGATGATGAAAGCCTTATTTCCGGGGGCTGGACGGTGTATAACTTTATTCCCGGCGCCAATACCTGGACCATTGCCTCCTTCGCAGGAAACCATTATGCCATGATCACCGAACATGAAAGCAGCCCTTCATATCCCCATTCTTGGTATATTTCACCCGAGATCAATCTTTCGGGGATGGAAGAGGTTAGCCTTTCCTTTTACTCCCAGGCTGCTTTCCGCGAAGGTGATGCTCTTTCCGTGATCATTTCTTCAGATTATGGTGGAGGAGCACCTGCCAAATCGAGCTGGAACACACTGGATGTTACCCTTGACGATCATACAGGCGGGGGCTTTGGATCGTGGACATATTCCGGCAATATCGACCTGGACGATTATGATGGGCAAATACATATTGCCTTCAAATACGAGTCGGATGCCGAAAATTACGGCAGGTGGCATGTTGATGATATACTCATTACAGGCGTGGGTGAAATTGAAATAGGAGATGAATTCATCGAACTATCTACCGAAAGCCTGCCATCTTTCAGAGAGGTATACATCGCCCATGATTCTGAACACATCCCGCACGGATCGGATGTGCAGTTTTATTATGTGGAAGCTGTCGGACTCACAGAAAACCTCCAGATAAATGCCGAATCGCCACTCAAAGTATCGTTGCATTGTACAGATAATTTCAGCACAACCCTTAGTTTAAATCCATCGCCACAGGGAAACATTTCCTCCACACGCATCTATGTACGCGCTTTTCCGGAAGCTGAAGCAGCATTTAACCCGCAGATCACGCATGTTTCCACCGGGCTTAACGAAACCCTCACTACATCCGTTGAAGGGATAAGTTCTCAGATACCAACGGGTTACTATAACGATGCCATTGGAGAAGGAGAAGATCTGATGCTGCAGCTGCACCAGATCATTCGTGGGCATACCAGGCCGGACTACGATGACATCTGGGAACATTTTACACTAACAGACAGCAAATTTAATGGCAAAGTCTGGGACATCTTCAGCGACATACGCTGTGAAGAACCTCCTTATGAATATACGTTTTTTGAAGATCAACAAAGCGACCTGGAAGTGCCCAACGAAGAGGGGCATGTCTATAACCGCGAACATTCCTGGCCCAGAAGCTGGTGGGGCGGTGGAGTTAGTCCCACCGACACCATGGACACCGATATTCATCACATCTACCCCGCCGACAGGTGGGTCAATGTGCGACGTTCCAATTTCCCTTTCGGGGAAGTTGGGAGCCCCACCTGGGTGTCTGAAGCCGGTAATAAGCGAGGGGACAACACCTATGGCACCGTATATACAGGTTTTGCCTTTGAACCCATTGACGACTTCAAAGGCGATTTTGCCCGCACCTACTTTTATATGGTTACACGGTATATGAGCCAAGTGGCTGATTGGGCCGACTACGACATGGTAAATAACATCCTGGATGGCACATCATGGCCCGCATTCCAGGCCTGGTATGTGGATATGCTGCTCGAATGGCACGAAAACGACCCCGTGAGCCAGAAGGAGATCTTGCGCAATGATGCCATTTATGAAATACAAGG
>PWNO01000225.1 GCA_003557765.1 Bacteroidales bacterium | reverse complement strand
GCTCGCCCGGAAACTACACGGTCGGCGCCAACATCGCCGGCTTCGTGAAGGTCGCCCGCGCCATGGAGGCGATGGGCCACATCTGAGCTTGCCCGCGCCGGGTGCGCCGGGGCTCCACGCCGGGTCTCGGGCGTATACCGCGTGCCGGATGCCGCCCGCGCATTCAACACGCCGGCTCGGCCCGGCCCCTGCTTTCGTTCACCCGGGACAGCCTGGGGGTACGCGCCCGCTTGAAGCCGACGTTGGCTCAGTCAGGCGGCCACCCCGACCAGGTCGCGAAGTCGGCCGCCGCCATGGGCTTCGCGTAGTAATAGCCCTGGGCGAAGCGGTAGTTGTGTGAGCGCAGGAAGGCCACGTGCACCGCGGTCTCCACGCCCTCGCCGAGGGCGCGGATGTGGAGGTGGCTGCTCAATTGCGACAGGCTTGCCACGACCCCCGCCCCGCGCCCATCCGGTGTCTGCGAGACAAAACTCCGGTCGACCTTGATGATGCTGAACGGCATGTCGATCAGCCGCCTCAGCGACGAATACCCCGTGCCGAAGTCGTCCAGGGCGAGGGGAAAGCCCGCGGCCGCGAGCGCGTCGATGGCGTGGATGACTTCGTCCAGGCCGTGTTCCAGCGCACTCTCGGTAATTTCCAGTTTCACGTGCGCTGGCAAGACGCCCACCTCCCGCGCGATGGCGCTGAAGTGGTCGGCGATGTCCGGGTCCCGGAGCTGGGCCGGGGCGACGTTAACGGACACCCAGAATGCCGCGTTGCCCGGGTGCGCCTGCCAGCGATGCAGCTGGCGGCAGGCGTCCTCGAAGACCTGTGTACCGAGACGACCCATAAGCCCCAGCTCTTCGGCAAGGGGGATGAAGTGGTCCGGCCCGATGGGGGCCTGGCCGTCCGGCTGAGGCCAGCGTGCCAGGGCCTCGGCCCCCACCACCTCGCCGCTGGCCAAATCCACAATCGGTTGGTAGTGCAGCACCAGTTCCCGCTCGGTGACGGCACGCTGCAGCTTGCTCTCGAACTTGATCTGCTGGCGTTGTGCCGGCTTGATCGTGTGATCCGCCCAGCGAACGAGCTCCGTGGCGCTGTTGGCCCCGCGTTGCGTGACTTCCTCCGCGCGGAGCACGAGTTCCTGTGCGTCACGGCTGTCGGGCGGCGCGCGGGCGACCCCCGCATAGACCTGGACCTGGAGCGTGTCACCGGCGACCTCGAAGCCCGCTTCCGTCACGGCGGCGACCAGCGCATGGGCCCGTGCCATCAGGTGGCGATCCGCGTCGTCGGCCACATCGGTAGCCGCCGAGATGAGGATCGCGAAGGTGTGCTCGTGCGAGCGCGCGAGGGATTCGTTGGCCTCGAGCCGGCTATCGAGGCGCTCGACGATATCGTTCAACAGCTGGTTGAGCGCCTCGATGCCGAAGGCCTGATCGACGCGGTCCAGGCGCCTGAAGTGCAATGACACGATCCCCGTCACCGAATGCGCGGCTTCCGCCTCGTCAATGAGGCGCTGGAGCCGTAACAGCATGCCCCGGTGATTCAGGGCGCCGGTGACCGGATCGTGGTTGGTTCCGGCCGCGTTCAGGATCGCGCTCAAACGCCGGGTCTGAGTGGCCAGCCTTTCCTGCGGCGGGTGCCGTTCCGAGACCTCCCGCTGCACGGAAAAGAAATACTCGATCCCTTCGCCTTCCGGGCGCAAGGGCGTGATGGTCCACTCGACCTGGTATGGCGTGCCGTCCTTGCGGTAATTCCAGGTGCACCCCTCGAAGGAATCGCCAGCGCGCAAGTTCGCCTTGAGCCGCTCCAGGACCGAACGTTCGGTCGCCTCCCCCTGCAGCATGCGGGGCGTGGCGCCGAGGACCTCGTGGCGCGTATAGCCCGTCATGCGCTCGAAGGCATCATTGACGTAAACGAATGCCGGCCCGGGCGGGTCCAGCTCGGCGGTGGTGATGACCACCGCATACTCGGTCAGCCCAATGATCGCTTCCAGGATGCTGAGCTTGTCACCGGATTCCATTCGTTCCCCCCTCAAGGTAACGGTGGTCGTACAAGGGGGCCGATGCACCCGCACACATAAAAGCACATCAACTCATTCTCCTTATAGCAGAGTGGGTACAACGGCGACCCTTGTCCAATATTCGCTACAGGTGACCCGCGGGCCGGACCCGTGGGAGCCGTACCCGGGCCCGAATACCTCCGCCCATGGGGCCTGCCTTCCGCTTGCCAGACCTCGGCAGTGGCAAAAGGCAAGGTATGACCCCGGGGCCTCCCCGTTCTGGCGTTGGGCTGAACCGATTCAGCGAGCCGGGCGGGATCGGGGTACAGCCTCGGCGAGGTTGTCCGTGATTCGGGTGATGACCCGGGCCAGGGTGTCGCGGACCTCTGGCGAGAGGCCAGCGCCGTCCTCGAGGCGGGCGGGTTCGATGCCGTGGACGATGAGCGTCTCCGGGAGGTCGCCTAGGGAACGGGCGAGTTCGACGGCCTCGGCGAGGCCGATGCCGTGCGAGGAGTAGCGGGCGCCGCGCGACAGCG
>PWNO01000183.1 GCA_003557765.1 Bacteroidales bacterium | reverse complement strand
TGCTCGACTCTTTAGGCGGAGAAAAGACGGAAGCTACAAAACTTCGCGAAAATCCGGGGGGCTAGCCCCCCGGATTCATACTAATCTCCGAGAATCGGGCACTTGAAATGTTAAACTACCGAGTTCCGGGTGGAATGCAACCAGCAATCGGTAGGCCTCTACCTGCTTTTGCAAGTCCGAACTTTCATTGTAACCTGAGTTCGATTAATAAATCCTGATAGAAAAATGGTGTAAATATTTGTGTTTCATGCGATTAATTATCCATTAAACAGCGAACAGATCGACCATGTCTCACCGGAAGGGGAGAATCATGTATTCTACCAGTGTGGGCTTCCAGATAATAAGCCTGGGCATAGCTAGGACTAACTCTATCTGAACTCCACCAGCGACCAGTGAAACCAATTCCCTGAAAGCCACCCATAGTTCTAATACCGCCCGGCAGAGCTGAAAAACCAAAAACATCCAATCCGTGGTGCGGCAGGACTGGAAAATTCCAGCGCGGATGTTCGTTCGTTGCCCAGGGCTCACCAAGCGGACTGTTAACCTGACGGCGCGATCTTAGTGCATGGCCTGCTCCACCAACACCTACATTGGTATTAGGATACCCTTGTTCTACAATGTAGTTCACCAGCGCAGTCCATTCAACATCGCTTGGTACATGCCAGCCTTCGGGGCATAGACCTGCATCTTCATCAACAGCGAACCAGTTATACATCAATCCGTATGCATCTATGACTTCAGCCTCTGAATTCAAATCTTCAATTAGGGAATGGTCATATACCGCGTATGCTCCTGTATGAAATTGATAAAACTCAGGAGTAGATGTTGGTTGTGGAATTGGTGTGCCATCTCGATACTTTGTAACCTTCAAATTCGTGGCCATCCAACACTGCTCGCCTATTTGCACGGTTTGATAAACGTTACCATCAATATCAATGATGGGGTCTCCACAGGTGTAAACAACGGTGTGCATAAAGTACGTTGCCCAATTACCCTGATTGGTGGAAAAGCGTATACCTGCAGCCCAGGCGGTTTCTGTCACATCTCCTTTTTGAACTACCGCATGTGCCGCGATAAAGAGTTCCTGGCCGGCCTGCCAATCTCCCAGATCAATTGTATACGTGTATTCAGTAACACATTCGTGATCATTGCTGTAGTCAAACTGACCGGGCGCTGGGGTTTGCCATCGGCCTACCAATGGAAAGTCCTTCAGGTTGAGACCCACATGCACGTGCGTTTCCATCATGCACCATCCACCCTGAATGTGATATGACACAAAAAGGTGATCCTTGTCATTGGTCACCTTTACAGTGCCCACTTTAATATGCTGGCCCGCATAAAGAATGACCTCTCCGACACGTAATGTAAGATCTCCGGATGTACTGGTTACACTGAAATCGGGCGTATCATCTACATGATGCCGCACCACATCATCGGTGCATCCCCTCAGGTTGACCAGGAGCAGCATAGCGGTTAAAACAACAATTGCTGGATAAAAAATATGTCTCTTCATAATTACCCCCTTTATTGTTGATCTTGTTATGGTCCAATGCACACAGTCAGGACATTCTTCCGTGTGATTGGTATTGCGTTGCTCTGGAATTGAAATCTATCCATGTACTAATGAGCAATACATCCTGACCGCATTAACTCAGGCGGTCATCAGACCGACTCATGCAGAACAGGTGCAGCGGGACCTGCAACCGGTTCGTGAATTCTAATTGCCAAAAGAAGTTCTGCGTGTGAGTCAATTCGCTGTGCCAGGGCAGCCTTCAGCTTGCAGCCGGATGACACTTGTTCCCGTACATATATATGTTTTCATGAGGCGTTTCTGGAAAAAAAATTCAGATTATTTTCGTAACTCGATTTACCGTGCAAATATCCCGGTTTTTCTATATAAGTGGAGACATAGAAATCAGGATAAGCGAGGCAAATGCCCCACGCATCCTTTTTCTTCAGAGACCATTATGGCCTTGATGGTTTGCCACCGGTGCCTTGCGCTCTTCGCCCTCCTGAAGGTTCAACCATTGCTGAAATGCGCTCCTGTTTCCTCTGTAATCAGGAACATATGATCGGAGAACATCTGTGTCCTGCCTTTTTATTCCAATGCCTGATGACTGCTGTCCAGATCAAAGACAGTAGTTAATGCGTATTCCACGCCATCGTACATGATTGGAGCCATGCCTACCTTCTGTGGAACATGCTTTCCCTTGTCATTCTGCTCAAGGATATATTCCATCTTGGATCTCATACAAGCTATCACATGGATCTTGAAAAACAGAATAGCCCGCAGCATCAGCTCATAGTGCTTGTTGGCATCATTCCAGTTAGTCGACCCTGAAGAACTCAGGATTTGTTGTTTTTGATTAAGCCGCGGCAAAGCACACGGGTTTATCCAGCATATACAACCATCGGAAAATGGGCACAAAAATATCGCGCCTGATCTGTTTCAGGCGCTTTCTCAGGTTGTAACCGGTGCAAGCCAGCAGAGCATTCATTTTATCTCCGATCCACCCCGA
>PWNO01000269.1 GCA_003557765.1 Bacteroidales bacterium | reverse complement strand
CTTAATGCAAAAACTGTTTGTGTCTTCATGGGTGTGTAATATATTGTCAAAATGTCAAAAAGTCGAAATGTCGAAAAGTCCTATAACCCCCAAAACCATTAAGCCAACAGCCAACAAAGATACACATAAAAATTTTCAGGCTGTGTGTAAGGCTGAACAGATCAGTTAAAAGAGGGGTTGGCCCACGAGAGGGGCACCAGGGGTTTGAACTGCCCGGGGTTTGCACCAAGACGTCCCTGGTAATTGCCTTCCACACGCAGTCCCATTCTCTTGTAATGGTCTACTGAATCCGTGCTGCTGACTGGTGCATTGAGTTCTACGCGGAATACATTGCTGTGCTTGCTTTGGATTTCACCGAACAACCAGTTTACCAGGCTGGTTTCTCGCTCTGCCGTAGTGCTGTCGATTCGGGAAAAGAAACTGATCTCCTGGAGGGCAAGCTCATCGTTTTGACCATCAGCACTGAAATAATCGTGTACTTCACCAATGAGTTCAAGTTCGTTGCGGTTATTTTCCACAACGAGCATTTGCCCTTTTTTAATCATTTTATCCACAAATTCTACCATAAACTCATTATGGACAATGGCAGGGTTGACCAGCCTTTTTTCCCTGGCTATGCTTTCTCTGAATAATCGGTGAATTTGGTCCTTGTCGGTATCTTTTGCCGTGCGAATTGTATATTGATTCTGCATCTGTTTGTGATTTGATTAAATCGTTCCGATGAACCGGGCAATTGCATGATCAGCCAATTCTATTCTGCCATAATTAAATAATCCTAAGGTGTGGCAGTTTGCTTGCAAAGCCCGTTTCATGGCGTTATGTTTTCACTATTGCAAAAAGGTATTTTGAAGAACTCAAACACTTGTTTAATTGCTTGTAGTTCAGTCAATTAATATTAATGCAAATATGCACAAACTATTTGATTATTTTGCATGTTTTCATTATAAAAATATTGCAAAAAATAATTTAGACAAAAATGGGTTATGGGTACAAGGATGCAATTTTAGAACCAGGAGCCCAGGTAAGCATTGAATAGTCGATAAAACAGACAGGATAGATACAGGATTGGTCGAAAAAAAATACTTGACAGATTGCTGCAAAAGATGATCATTTCAGAAACGATATCCGATTGTAAATCCCGCGCCACGGATGCCAGGCATGAAGCCATCAACTGCTATATCAATTTCATCGGCTTTAATATTTGCTTTTACGTTTAAGGTGCGGAAATCTGTATCGTTGATATTTTGCTCCAGGTCACGCCGTTGACTATCCGTCATAAGGTCATCAGACGTGGATTTAGCCAAAAACCCTCCATCTACAAGGGCAAAGAAAGGGCCCATTACCCAAAAGTCAAAGGTGACATTTTCTCTGATGCGATGAACCCCTAACATGAGGCCACCTCCCAGGTAATTAAAATTGCCTGAAAGGCTTACATCAAATGGATCATCGGATTCATCATCAGGTTCATATTCAAATATTGTAGAAGCATCCCATTTGCCCAGGCGAAAAAAAGGTCCCAGGTAAAATCCATGGGGGGCTCCTTTGTCAGCAAGATAAAAGCGTAATTCGGGCGTAATCGCCCTGAAAGAAATCAATGTTTCCTCGATCAGTTGATTGGCCTGGTGATCTTCTTCCAGGAATAAATTTTGCACAAGATTACCGAAGGGTAAGCCGCGTTCTGGGCGGTAGTTTAAGCCAATAGCTGCAGAAATGCCGGGCTTGAGAACCCGTTCAAACTGCACAGAGAGGCTGGTCGCCAAAAGAGATGGGAGGTTGAGTTTCACCACATGCCTGGGTTCAACAAGCCTGGGTTCAACAAGGCTGGTTTTATCATCAGGCACCTCATTTGCCTGAGCGTTTAAAGCCAGAAGGATACAAATTGCAACGAAAAGAGAAATTTTGGTCATCTGTATTTGTTTAGTTTAATTTGGATAATCACCATTTTGACGGTGGCAATGATCTTTTTGCTTTGCATTTAAAACTATTGCCCAATGGGGCATAAACGGCTTTTTAGCGCGTTTTGTGCTACAAGGAAGGCTTTGGCCTTCTGGCTTGGCAATCCACCTTCAGAAGGTGGTGGTTGATTATAAGCTGTCTACCTGGATACTTGTAACCTTTCGGTAGTAATACCATGTGCTGTGGAGACCTGTAAAAAGTAAATGCCTGTTTTTAGTCTGTCAAGGGTGATCTTGTAATTGGTGTCGCCAACAGCAGCATTGTAAACAACCTGTCCAAGGATATCATAGAGCCTGACATCCTTTATGTTTATGCTGGCCTCTATGCTTACGTAACTATCTGCGGGATTGGGATAAAGGAAGAGTTCGAGGCTTTCAGGAACTTCGTCAACGGCCACATCGTCTGCGACAAAAGTTGCATGAATGGTGTGGTTGCTGCTGATATCCTCAAAAGTATAGGAATCCACGGCCCCCACACTGGCATCATCTACCACCACATCTTCTATCTGATATCCGTCATCTGCTTCTATGGTGAAAGTCTGGTCGTTGCCTTCCATCACCGTG
>PWNO01000286.1 GCA_003557765.1 Bacteroidales bacterium | reverse complement strand
TTGTAGACAGCAAGGTCGTTACGGAAAGCGGTCAAAAGCTGGTTAGCTTTAACCTCAGCGGTTTGCCAGCCGGCATGTACATGCTCAGAATTGACCATGAAGACACATTCTTTACAGAAAGAATACTGATTAAATAATTTCTTGTTTGGTGGTTATTAATTGAGTAAAAAAAGGAAGACTTTCCCGGCTCCGGATTGAATCCGTTGCCGGGAAAGTTTTTTCAACATCCTGTTTTTCTATATCATTGAAAAAGAATTTGTATTATTGTTATAACAGGTTATTATTAACAGCCGGCTTATAATCCGGCTAAGTAAGTTTAAACACATGAGATCATTTATAAGTTGCATGGCGCTTGGCGCCTTGCTTATTTTCGCGCCTTTTTTTGCCGGTTTCGCGCAATATCCGGCCATGGATCTGCTTAAGCAGGAAACACAGGAAGATGTGCTGCGGCGCTTATGGTTTGAAGCCTCTGCTAAGTGGGAGATCAACAGGGAACGGATCGCTGCCTTTGATGAAAGGCAGCCGGGTAAGTCGGAAATGATGGATGATAAATTGCTGGTTCGCCTGGTTGGTTTTAGCAACAGGGGAGAACCCATCTATTATCAGACCTTTAACCTGGATGCTGCCAAAACGATCAACACAAATAGATTATGGAGTGGCGGTGGTTCTGAATTAAACCTGAATGGTGAAGGTATTCGCCTTAATATTTGGGATGGCGGTTCCATCAGGCATACCCACCAGGAGTTTGGCGACCGTACTACGCAGATGGATGAGCCACCTCATATGGTAGGTCATGCCACGCACGTTGCCGGCACCATGGTTGCTGCCGGAGTAAATCCCGATGCTCGGGGTATGGCACCCGAGGCCGAACTTCATGTGTATGACTTTGTGAATGACGAAGAAGAGATGATCGCTGCTGCTGCCGATGGTGCCATCCTTTCCAATCATTCGTATGGCAGGCCAACCGGATGGCTGTTTAACATGAACCAGTGGTGGTGGTATGGCGACACGCGCATCAGCGATACCATCGACTATAAATTCGGTTACTACAGTGAAGAAACCGCCATACGTGATGAGATCACCTATCTTGCGCCCTACTATCTCCAGGTGCATGCCGCAGGAAACGACAGGGTGGATACCGGTCCGGAAGCAGGCGAAGAGCACAATGTGTTTGATCATGACCTCGGTGTCTGGGTAAAGTCAACCGATTATCGCGAACCGGATGGTGGTTACGATGGGTACGACTGCATCACCGGCCTGGTATTAGGAAAAAATGTGATTACCGTTGGTGCGGTACACGATCTGCCTGAATATACCGGCCCTGAAAGTGTTCAGCTTACGGATTTCAGCAGCACAGGCCCGGCCGATGACGGCCGGATAAAGCCCGACGTGGTGGCCAACGGCCAAAGCCTGCTGTCCACCTGGGTAGATACCAACACCAGCTACGTCGGCCTCACCGGTACGTCGATGGCTGCGCCTACCATAACCGGATCCTTGGGATTGATTCAAGAGCTTAACAAGCGGTTGTATGGCAGCTACCTGAGGGCAGCTACACTGAAGGCACTCATGATCCATACCACCCGCGAAGCCGGTGAGCACCCCGGCCCGGATTACTGGCATGGCTGGGGCCTGGCCGATATGGGAGCAGCTGCAAATTTACTTCCCGGGAAAGACAACATCACCATCATACAAGAAAGAAACCTCGTGCAAGACGTAGTGCCAACCTATACCCGGACTGTTTATGCAACAGGCCAGCAGCCGCTTATCGCAACACTGGCCTGGAGCGATGTGCCCGGGACACCGGTTGAACCCGCACTAAACGACAGAACTCCCATGCTCGTAAACGACCTCGACCTGAGAGTAACACGCCTGTCAGACGGTGAGGTCTTTTATCCATGGAAACTCGATCCGGACAACCCGTCAGCGCCCGCTACCACCGGCGATAATATGGTTGATAATGTTGAAAAGATTGAAATACATTTCCCCGAATCGGGCGAATACCTCGTTGAAGTATCCCACAAAGGCGAAATCGTTGACCCCATTCACTCTACCAATAAACGCCAGGCATTTTCACTCGTCATTTCAGGCATTGCTGAACGAGAGATTGACCTTGCCATCACAAATGCCTTTGTGTATGATGATGGCTGTAATTTTTCTGCAAACACACCCGCAGGAATCGTGCTTGCCAACTTTGGCCAGCAGGATGTTTTTGATGTGATGGTGAATTATTCGATTAAAGACGCTGATGGCAATACCTTGCAGGAAGGCGTTACGGGTATTGGTATGCTGGAGGCAGGAACGGATACCCTACTCGACGTTTTTGTTGACCTTACCCAGGGCCTTGAATTTGAATTTACTGCATCGGTTAACCATCCGGGCGACCAGCTGCCTGCCAACAATAGCTTCACCAGGGAGATAGTATCGGTTAACTGGCTTGTGAGCGACGAATCGTATCATACCAGTTTTGAAGAGATCAATGCTGTTGAGGCAATTAACTGGCAGGTTATTAACAACAACGAGA
>PWNO01000099.1 GCA_003557765.1 Bacteroidales bacterium | reverse complement strand
TGTTTGAGCAAGAGCCACGAAGCACGGAAGAACCTGAATGGGCCACCGTTGGTAAAAAGCCCGGTAGAGATAGCGTTATCGTTACATCCCTGCAACTTCAGTCGGAAGACCAGGAAAAGGTAAACTTGCGTCTCCAGGCCAAATACCGTGAAATTGAAAAGAATGAAATACGCTACGAGACCTATAACTGCGATGATGCGGAGTACCTTTTTGCAGCCTTCGGCTCGTGCGCCCGCATTACCCGCAAGGCCATGGAGATGGCCAGGAAAAAAGGGCATAAGGTCGGTTTGATCAGGCCACAAACGCTCTATCCTTTTCCGGTGGAAGCCATCCGGTCGCTGGGAAGCCGCATGAAGGGCATTCTCACTGTAGAAATGAATGCCGGGCAAATGGTTGAGGACGTGATGCTGGCGGTGAACGGCCAGTGCCCTGTGAAGCATTATGGCCGCTTTGGCGGAATGATACCCAGCCCCGATGAGATCTTGAATGCAATGGAACAAAAAATTATTGGAGGATAAACATGGCAGAAAATAACATCATAACCCCTGAAAACCTGGTTTACGAGAAAACCAAAGTAATGACCGACCGCGTGTTGCATTATTGCCCGGGTTGTGGTCATGGGACGGCACACAGGCTGTTGGCTGATGTGATTGATGAGCTTGGCATACAGGGCGACACCATCGGCGTGGCACCTGTAGGTTGTTCAGTGCTCGCGTATTATTATTTCGACATCGACATGCAGGAGGCAGCTCACGGCCGTGCGCCGGCAGTGGCTACTGGCATAAAACGCGTCTTGCCTGAAAAATATGTATTCACATACCAGGGCGACGGCGACCTCGCCGCCATTGGCACTGCCGAAACCATCCATGCATGCAACCGCGGCGAAAACATCCTCATTGTTTTTATCAACAACGGCATATACGGGATGACGGGCGGACAAATGGCACCCACCACGCTGCCGGGTATGAAGAGCTCAACCTCACCACGCGGCCGGGATGTCGCAACAATGGGTAACCCACTGAAAATAACTGAATTGATTGCCGAGCTACCCGGTACATATTTTGTTACCCGGCAATCGGTGCATACACCGGCAAACGCCCGCAAAGCAAAAAGAGCACTAAAAAAGGCACTCGAATACCAAAAGCTGAACAAAGGAACCTGTTTTGTTGAGATCGTTTCGAATTGTCCCTCGGGCTGGAAAATGACACCCGTGCAGTCGAACAAATGGATGGAAGAGAACATGTTCCCGTTTTACCCACTTGGTGATATCAAAGTACCTGAAAAATAAAACCATATATCAATCATGACAGAAGAAATTATCATCGCCGGATTTGGCGGACAAGGAGTTCTCTCGATGGGGCAGATCCTCTGCTACAGCGGGGTGATGAAAGGCCAGGAAGTAAGCTGGATGCCCTCCTATGGTCCTGAGATGCGCGGTGGAACAGCTAACTGCACCGCCATCATCAGCGACAAGGAGATCAGTTCGCCCGTGTTAACAGAATACGACACCGCCATCGTGCTTAACCAACCATCGATGGACAAGTTTGAAGATGCCGTGAAACCTGGAGGCCTGCTCATCTACGAAGAAAACGGGATGACCAGGAAGCCCAAAAGAACGGATATCAACATTTGCTCCATCGCAGCCTACGATGAAAGCGTGCGTATGAACAACACCAAGGTGTTTAACATGATCGTCATCGGTGGCTTTCTTAAGGTAAAGCCAATCATTGAGCTCGAGAACGTGATCAAAGGGTTAAAAAAGGTATTGCCCGAGCGTTATCACCATCTCATAGCGCTCAATGAAGAAGCCATCCACAAAGGAATGGACATCATTAAAGTTGAACACAGTCTTAGTTAGCTGATTCACAACAAATAGCTTGTTTTTAAGAGGGGCGTTGGCATTTGTGCCAATCAGCCCCTTTCTGTTAAATACTGTAGCGTTTCCATCTGCCGGATCGAAGGTATGCCAGCGCACCCAGCCCCAGCACGCTGAAGTAGATCACTTCCACGAACCATACCATGGCAGCCGTGCCTTCAAGCCACACGGCAATGATGAATGCCGTGACAAGGTAAAAGATGATGCTAAGAATTTCTATGATCAGCGCCACAAAGGTTTTCCCTGTGCCTGAAAGACCGCTGAAGAGTATCATGCCGAAAGAAAAGGCAAAAAGCGCCATGGATATGACCCTGAGGAGAGGCACCGTGGCATCAACCAGGTTCGGATCATCCGTAAACAAGGCAGCAATTTTATCCGGAATGAAGATGTTGATTTGAATAAGTACAACATTGATGATTAAACCCGTGAACATTACTTTCCAGATCAGGGGCATCACCTGGTTGCTTCGTCCCTGTCCTATAATGTTGCTTACCAGTGTGCTGGTGGCAGAGCTCAGTCCCCATACCGGGATCATCAGCAGCATGTAAAAGCTTCGTGTGATGTTGGATGCTGCCAAGGCGGTTTCGCCAATCTGCTCGATGATCAGGAAGAAAACAAACCATGCCGAAAATGAAAAGAAATACTGGAACATGAC
>PWNO01000034.1 GCA_003557765.1 Bacteroidales bacterium | reverse complement strand
GCATTTTCAAGTGGGTTCCCGCTTGAGTCTTTCACCAGGAAGTCAACATTGTGTGCGTCTTCCGTTTCATCTGCAGCAAATCCCATGTGGAGATTTGGTAAAACGGATGAGTTGCCATTGTAAGGTGGGTTGGCATTGGTATCGCTGTAGCCATAAACTGCCCTTGTATTACCCATGTTTGTACCTGCTACCCGGTAGTGGTCATTGAAGTTACACCAGGTAGGGAGCAGTCCCCAGATGATCTCAACCAACAGGTTGCTCTCCCCGTCGTATTCAAAGTTTTCGATGTCGAATATGTGCCATCCGAGTTCGGTGGCCATCTGGTGCGCATCTTCTTCAAATACAGTGGTGGCATTGTTGGTATTGACAAAGCTATTGCTTAATGTATTCAGCGAAGTATGCATTATTTTTATTCGGAAATTCGGGAGTACCTGGTGTTGCGAAGTTGACGTAACATGTACGATGTCCATCCCGATCTCGGTTATCGTTTTTTCGCCTTCGCCGATCTCACTTGCGCGGTATAGCATTTGTGATCGGTTTGCCTTGTACCAGTTATAGAAGGGGTAGTGTCCGGGTATTTCGGTACCGTCGCCAATGATGGTTTCCGGCACCTGGCCGATGAAGATATGCGCTTCGGCTTCATCATAATGCCCATCTTCAACCGATATCTCCAGGTCAACGGAAGTGCCTTCCGGCGCTGATGCGTGAGCATTTACGACGTATATAACTTCCAGGGTTGCACCTGGTTGAATGAGGTCGAGTTCCAGCTTACTTTCTTCAATGTTGAAGTAAGCTGAATTCGCAGAAAGTTCCATCACCGGGTTCCTGGCAGCTGCGTCTCCGCTGTTGGTCAGTTCGAAGATCAGATGGGCTGTATCGCCGGGGTCAAGGCGACCGTTGCCTTCCCCGTCGATGCTGTCGTCCAGGATGTATTCAGGATTGATCGTAAAAATCGGGGCATAACCCGTTATGCGCAGGTTCGATGTCCACTCTTCTTCGCCATCGGTAATGTGCAGCACAAAAGTTGTTTGATGGTTGTTTGGAATGTCCATGCTGACATGGAAGCCAAAAGCGTCGTGTACTGTTGAGGTGTTCCCTGTGTCGCCGGCATCCATGCCGTCGAATTCAACAGCTGCGTTGGCATCGTCCATGTAAATAAACTCATCACCGCCTGTTAGTGTAGCTGTTACTTCAGTTGATGGATCGGCGCCAACGTTTTTCAGTGTCAGGTCGATGGTGAATGATTCGCCATAATTGGCCTGGTTTTTTCCATCGGGATCGTTGATTGTGAAATGATCGATAACGATAAACGGACCTTCGAGGGCAGCCGCGGGTACTTCAACCCTGTAGGGAATATGCTGTGGCTTTGTGACAACGATTGTAACGTCGCCTCCGTCCATAATGGGATCAATGGGTACTTCTACCTCACCGCTTTCGCCAACCATGGCTGCGCCGTGCAATACACCATCCATTGAGATGGCCACATAGGAGCCGGGCAGCGCTTCAACAGTATAATAATCGAGTCCGATCGGGACTATGGGCATGTGAGTGACTGCATTTTCATCGCCTTGGGTGAGATAAATGATGGTGGAGGGGTCGCCAAAAGTATGATAACCTTCCCAGTACCACTGTACATTCGAGTGGGTGGGGTAATTCTGAAGGTGTGCTTCTGTAATTGCAAGGTTTCCAACAAACTTCTTTGCGGCAACGGGGTAGTAATCGGAAACGAAAGGAGCGTCGTAAGCACCGAGTGTGGTTTCATCAAAAGTAGGAACATAACCGCCGTTGTTGCCTTGTATCGGGAAAGCACCTACAGCCCAGTAAAAGTCTTCAAACCAGTGTGTGTTGGGAGCCGACCCGATGTAGGCAACAGCACCTTTGTTTTCGGCCCTAACCCAGGCCTCACCAATGCTTTCGGCATGGCTGAACAATGCACTCTGGCAGCAATTGCCAATTGCAAGAGGAAATTTACCTGCGTTTTGCAGGTTGTGCACATGACCAACATTGAGCAAAGGGTTGCCCCAGCTTGTGGGCGAACAGTGAGCTGTATAGTTTATTAAGGATACGGAAATCCGTTCATTGTCATAACAGCCAGAATAATTTGTCAGGTAAGTGTTTACAGTGGCAAAGCCGTTGGCTGCATTGAAGTAATTTTGGGTACCGTAATGTATGGTGGGTTGTCCAACCTGTGGATTCCAAAACCCGTCGCTGCCGGCAATCAATGTTACATCATCCAAATAGGAGGGGTCTTCAAACTCGTATTGCTGGTAATACAATATTTTATCCAGCTGGTTTTGCAGCTCTTGTATGTTCCTGGCCGACAATCGGCCGATATACATGTCGGGAAAATAACTGTCGTCAACCGAGGCGTAATACAGGTCAGTAACCTGGTTGGAAGCGCTTCCTGTGGCTGAGGCGGGAAGCAGGTTGGGTGCACCCACAACGATAACGAAAGTAGGGGCAGGGTCCTCGGGTGTGCCGGCCGCATATTGATCATGAATAAAGGACTTAATTGCCGACGCGGAACTTCCAATCTCACTTG
>PWNO01000164.1 GCA_003557765.1 Bacteroidales bacterium | reverse complement strand
GTACGTATCACCAATACGCAAGATATTCCGAAAAGAGCCGGAAATTTTTATTTCATGATTTATTCCCAGTTGCCATCAAGTACGGCCTCTTGCATAGAACCTACTCTTAGGTCTTCACGGGTGTAATACACGCGCCAGTTATCCAAATCACTCATGTAAATATGAGCTTGCACAGAAGCCTCAAATACAGGTAACCTAACCAAACCCCTTTCAATAAAGCCTGAGTTCATGTCAAAGCGGGCTCCTTGTCCGTATGGGACATATGGAAGCTGTTCAACAGGGTACCTTACATTGCGAAGCAGGCTATCCCTGGCAGCAATCCATATGGTGTCGCGTTCGACGATGCCCATTCTAACAGCTTCAGCTTCAGTTAATGTGTCCGGGACATGTCCGATAGCGCGGATCAAAGGCAGTGAATCTACATTCAAAAACATCACCAGGGAATCCAAATCACCAGTAAATCTCTGATAACGTGACCTGTGAGATCTTTGCACTTCTCTTATGTCCTTAAGCCTTTGAATGATATCAGCTTCACGAACCTGCACCTCCTGACGGAACCTGACAGGTTCCATGATGCTGTCGTACACGAAATAGCCCAATACGACAATTACGATGACTAAAACAATCTGAATAACTGTTTTCATATGATTATGATTGTTGATTTTTAAGAATATGCAAAGGTATAATTAATTCCAAAAAAAAGGGGTTAAAAATATTTTTTTTCTTTTGTCTTTGCTTTCTGTAATAATTGCATTCAAATATTCAATTTTTTTTAGAACTATGCAACACAATAAGAGAATTCTTATCGTTTTCGGATGAATAATTTTTATTTTTTTGAATATTCGTTGCTATTTTTGATCCAAAAAATGTACAAAGAGCATGATCTTTTAAAGATTGTTATTTCCCTTCTTAGCAAGTGTGGGGTTTCACAGGCAGATGCTTCCATTGTTGCTGATGTATTAATTTCTGCTGAATTGCGAGGCATTCCCTCACATGGGCTGCTCCGATTGCACGACTACATCACGATGTTACGCATAAATAGAATCAACCCAAAAGCGCAGCCAGCAATCATCCACGAAGGTCCGTCAACAATTACTCTTGACGGCGACAACGGACTCGGGCCTGTTGTTGCAAATTATGCCATGCAGCTTGCTATTGGCAAGGCCTCTACAACAGGTACGGGATGGGTGGCCGTACGTAACAGCAATCATTTTGGTATTGCGGGCTATTATGCCATGCAGGCATTATCACATGAGATGATCGGTTTATGCATGACTAATGCAAACCCATTAGTTGCACCCACATTTTCCAAGATTGGACTGATGGGGACCAACCCTTTAGCTGTTGCAGTTCCGGCACTCAGAGAGCCACCGGTTGTTGTGGATTTTGCCACTGCAGCCATTGCCAGGGGCAAGGTAGACCTGTTGCACAAAAATGGTTTATCAATCGATGCCGGATTCTTACAGGATGCAGAAGGCAGGACAACAACAGATTCCGGCATCCTTAAAAAAGGCGGGGCAATTCTTCCGTTGGGAAGTAGTCGTAAGTTTGGCAGTCATAAGGGCTATTGTATGGCTTCTGTAATCGATATTTTTTCTGCTATCCTCTCCGGTGCCAATTTCGGACCTTTTGTGCCCCCTTCAGTTCCTTGGTTGTCAATAAAAGAAAATCTGCCAGGCAAAGGAACAGGGCATTTTTTTGGTGCCATGCGGATTGATGCTTTTCGCCCCGCAGAATCGTTCCTGCAGTCGATGGACTTGTGGATAAAAACATTTCGAAATGCACCCCCTGCTAAAGGCAAGGATAAAGTCCTGATACCAGGTGATCCGGAGAGAGAGGCAGAGGAAAGGCATAAAATAACAGGCATTTTCATTCAGGATAAAGTAAAAGATCAGATCAAAACATTATGCAACGATCTTAATGTGCCATATACACTTGCGTGAGTCAGCTATTATTTAAATACCCCTGTCGAGATGATGTCGTGTTCGGGTTAACTTCAGGTCCTGTAAAACACTTGCCTTGACTCTGATCGTAAAGTTATAGCTTTGTCTGAAACCCATTGGAATCCAGTTAAATGTCATTTCCCAGCAATGCAAATCCCTGTATATATCAATTGATGTGTAGGTTAATTGTTTATTATCAAAATCGTAGCCTGTACGGAAGCCAATTCTCCATTTGGGTGTCAGATACAAATCACCACGAACAGACAAACTTTGAATATAGTTTCTGTCCATAGCATCCTGGGCAAAAACATAATTCGAATTGTAGCTGAATGAATAAGAAAAATTCAGATTCCATGGCACTGTGTAATCAACGCCGTTTGGGGTTGTTAAATCGTTTTGTCTTCCGTTATGCAGATCATCAAAACTATTTCTGTTCAAATCAAAAGGGGTGGTTGCTCCATTCCCATGTGCAATACCATTATCAAATGAATCTGGGTCAGAGAATTCATTATCACGATCGGTTCTTCTAAATGTTGATGAACTGAGTGAATAGTTAAAATCAAGACTCCACCTCGTTCGGTTGAGTCGCAAGAGGCGATTATCAGTATTCCAAAGAAACTGATCAACAAACTGACCTTGTTCATTTCGGGCATAGGGTGTCCAGGAACTCGAATAGGAAATATTGAAATTCCCGAATATCCTGGTGCGGCCACTCATACTAATATCAGCCATATTAAGAGAATCTTTTGCAAGATCGTACCCGGTGGAGACAACAAAATTATCAATCAACACTATTTTCCTATCACCTTCAGAGGGATCACGCCTGTTTCTCACTTTCATTTCCAGGTTATTTGACAATGAGAAACCAATGTTTCCAGATTTGCCTCTGGGGGGTCCTCCATAAATACCCTGTTCAAAAATTGAATATGTCCGTTTAATTAGTTCCAGATCGTTTCCATCGGGTCCTTGCTGGGGTTCGTAATAGTTTTTATAATAACCCCAAAAGGAGCTTGAAAAGTCAGGTCTCATGCTAAAGCTCAAGCTTGGAGTCAGGACGTGTCTTACAGCTGAAACCGGGCCAGACTTAAACTGCATCATTCCGTAGAGTTTTGTGCTTAACCCCGACGAAAAGCTGAAATCCCTTGCAGCTTTAAACCCCGGGATTGTGTCAGTACGAACGCCTCCAAATATTGTATCATTGGCCTGGATAAACATCAAATCATCGTCCCACTCCTTTCGAATAGTGCTGAAATACCATCTTTCAGTGTAATTAACACTACTACTTAGGTTAAAGTGATTAAGAACCCTGGTTGAGAATGAAATGGGGATATTATGTCTAACACCATTGCGGAACTTTGTGAGTGCTTCACGCGAAAACAAAAGACTGTCGGCAATTCTTAATTCATTTCTTGCCGACATGGAGTAGGTGACGCTTATATCTTCATACCATTTCCCGGATCCTGCAGTCTGACCTCTTCTAAAGGGGTGAAAGCGGCTAGCGCTGAAGCTGATGTCTGGCAATCCGAGATCCACCATACCTGTGTTTGTATTCTGGCTATGACGCAAATTGGCTGAAAAATTGTATCTGTCTCCAAATCTTCTTAAATATGAAACATTTGATGAAAAGGTATTGGATAAATAGTCATCATCTGAAACAGGATTAAATCTGCTTGCCTGTGAACTTCCTGCATTGACACTTGCACTAAATGTTCTTGTAGGGTGAGCCTCTCTGGCCTGATTATGGTTCCATCTGATTCTAAAGTCCCTGCTTCTTTCATATCCTGGCAAATTCTCTTCACCTAGCACGTTTATAGCATAAGATAAATTTACTGAGCCACGATAACGGTAGCGCACAGAATAATCAGAGCCCAATCTGAGCGCCCAGCTACCTCTGGAGTATACGTCACCGCGAATGGATAAATCCATGTATTCATTAATTCCCCAGTAAAAGCCTCCATTTTCCAGATAAAAGCCTCTGTTTCTTGTTTCACCGTATGATGGGATAAGGATACCGGAGGCTTGCCCCCTTTTATTAGGGAAAAATCCGAATGGCACAAAAAGCGGAGTTGGCACCCCTCTTATCACCAAAAATGCAAAGCTAGAAATGATCTTATCGTCCGGGATAATTTTTGCCCTCCGAAATTCAATATGGAAGTGAGGCTCTTCAAGGTCACAGGTTGTATATTTTCCTTCAGAAACATGAACCTCTCTTGTAGGTTGAAGCTTTACAACATTTCCATGAACAAAACCATCGGCTTCTTCAGTAATGACGCCAATTGTACGACCGCGCTTGGTCTCAAAGTTATACCTGAGCTCACGTGATTCAAAACTTTGCATCCCCTCTTGAAAAACCGGAAGGCCCCTCATTACTCCGGCTGTATCGGGTAGTCCTGTGGCATATAACTCGTTCGTATTGAAATCTATTTCAATATAGTCGGCAGTAAGGTGCATATCAATATATTTGAGGTCACCCTGCCCAAAAATATACACACGGCGGTTTCTGATATCATGGAATATTGTATCAGCGGCACTGTATTCGACAATTGCATCCAGAATCACGCCACTGCCAGAGTGGCGTGCAGGTGGATCATCCAGGATATCGTCGCCCGCTTCAATTTCAGTAACGGAATCCACTTCTTGCAAGGCCGGTGTTTCGCTGGTTGCCGGTTCTTGTGCATAAGTGATGCAAAAACCGGTGATGAGGATACAAACTGAAACAAAAAACTTAGATATGAAGTTTGTGCACAAAGTGATATATTGTTATTTTTGTGGGAAATCTTTTTTGATTTTTCCCGTTGGATTATTTTAACCCTCCATGGGCAAAACTAAATAAAAATAGCGTACCATAAGTGAAACGGATTCCTGTATTTTTTGGTATAGTCTTTTTTTTGCTTGCAGCCTTACCACTTCAGCTGGCTGCTGATAAGCGTGGCTTTGTCAATACGGTGGTGATCGATCCGGGGCATGGTGGCCGAGATCCCGGGACCATCGGCCGCCATCACAAGGAAAAGGATATTGCACTAGCTATTTCTCTCAAGCTGGGGGAGTACATCAATGAGTATATTGAGGACGTTGAGGTGATATTTACCCGCGAAAAAGACGTTTTTGTCCCACTGCATGAGCGGGCAAGGATTGCCAATGAAAACAAAGCAGATCTTTTCATTTCTATACATTGCAACAGTGCTGCATCGCGTTTAGCCGAAGGTACAGAAACCTTTGTTATGGGACTTCACAGAAGTCAGGCAAATCTTGAAGTTGCCCGCAGAGAGAACAAGTCAATCCTTTATGAAGACGATTACTTGGAAACATATGATGGTTTTGATCCAAACTCACCTGAAGCGAATATCATATTTGCACTTTATCAAAATGCATATCTTGACCAAAGCCTGCAGGTAGCATCTCTGATACAGCAGCAATTTCGCGAGCGAGCCAGGAGAATAGACCGGGGTGTGAAGCAGGCAGGTTTTCTGGTACTATACAATATCACCATGCCGGGCATTTTGATTGAAACAGGCTTTCTCAGCAACCCCCGTGAGGAAAACTACCTGGCATCAGAAACCGGACAGGCACATATTGCCTCGGCCATTTTCAGAGCATTTCGTCAATATAAAGAGGAACAGGATGCACTGGCCGCAGCAAGAAACCGATACCCAAGGCCGCAACCAGCCACCAGCATACATGTTGCTGAAACCCATCAGCCAGACACAGAACAGTCATCCCAAGAAGTACAGAAAACAGACATTAAAGAAAGAAATGGTGAAATAAAGATCTCATTCAGGGTACAATTTGCCACCTCATCCGAAAAAAGGTCCCTTGATGATCCCGTATTTGCAGGCCTCTTCGGTATTTCATTCTATTATCATGAAGGACTCTATAAGTATACAGTTGGCCAAGAGTCTACACTGGAAGCTGCTGCTGCGATTCAGCAAGAAGTTCAGAAAGCCGGATTTAAAGATGCATTCGTCGTCGCCTTTAAAAACGATGAGAGAATCAGTGCTGCAGAGGCAAGAAGACTATTACAGCAGCAACGTGATAATTGATTTTCTAAAAACGAAAACCCAATGAAAGCATCCCTATTTATCGCTCTGTTGCTATTGTTATTATACATAATCATTCCAGTTCATCTTATAGGGAAAGATCTCAACGCATGTCCACTTCTGCAAACGATTGAAACATTCACAAAAGATCACTCTTTGAAGAATGCAAATTGGTCCGTTTACATTAAAGATGTGACATCAGATGAAGCCCTTGCTGCGCATCACATTGACAAACCCTTGTTGCCTGCTTCAGTTCAAAAACTAGTTATTACAGCCTCTGCGATGATGATATTGGGTAGCGACTTCCGTTATGAAACCCTGCTGCAGCACGACGGCATTGTGGAAAAAAGAGGCATTCTTGAAGGAAATCTATATATTAAGGGTTCGGGTGACCCAACTTTTGGTGCTGCACAACTCGACGACAGCCTGTCTCTTGATCATATTTTTGCTAACTGGACTCGGGTTTTACAAGATTTAGGCATTGTAAAAATCAATGGAGCCATAATTGCAGATGAACGGATATTTGACTACGAGTTAATACCCAGGAGATGGATTTGGGAACATATTGGCAACTATTTCGGAGCCGGCACCAGTGGACTTTCGGGACATGAGAACGAGTATACCGTTTACTTTGACGCAGGCCCAAACATTGGAAGTCCCGCCACCGTTGTAAATACAGAGCCACATATCCCGGGCATGACGTTTATCAATGACGTATCAACGGGTCCAGCAGGTTCGGGAGATCAGGTTTATATTTTTGGAGCACCATGGGTTCCGGAAAGACATCTGACAGGAACTGTTCCATTTAGAGCAAAAAACTTTCCCGTCCGCGGATCCATATACGATCCTCCCGGCTTTGTTGCCGAAAGCTACAGACTTTTCCTTGAAAATCACGGAATTCATGTAAGTGGAGGGAGTGCCTCTTACAGAATTGTTGACCTTCAGCGAATTCAAGCCACAAATGAAAGAACTACATTGCACACTCATTTCTCACCCTATCTTTTTGATATCATTTACAGAACCAATCTATACAGTGTCAACTCCTATGCAGAGAGTTTGCTAAAAACAATCGGAGCCCAGTCTGCCCAACCTGCAAGCAGTGAGGATGGTATTAAATCGATCAAAATATTTTGGGAAAAGAAAGGAATGGACACCAGCCAAATGGTTTTATATGATGGCAGCGGTTTGTCTCCGTCAAACCGCTTAACAACAAGGCAACTGATGACTATCCTCCAAGAATCTTCAACAGATCCTGCTTTTGGAATATTATTAAATAGCCTGCCTCTTGCAGGTCACAGTGGATCATTAACAAACCAAATGCAAAACACAGCATCAGAAGGCAGACTTCGCGCCAAAAGCGGCTTTCTTAACAATGTTCGTTCCTATGCCGGTTTCACACCTATGCAAAACGGCAACCTGGCCGCTTTTGTGATCATTGCAAATGATTACGAAGGGACACCTGCATCCATGCGAAATAAGATGTTTCAGCTGATGAATGAGATCACAAAACACCAGTAACCATAACAATATGTAGGCAAAAAACTGTACGATTCCAAATATTATTATAACTTAGCCGCGAAGCAATCAATATTCATAAATCATAAATCATACAGACATGCAAAACATAGAATGGGGAAAACTACCCTTTGGCTATTTTCAGACAGACTATAATGTAAGATGTTATTATCGCAACGGGAAATGGGGCGAAATTGAGGTTTCCTCCTCAACCCAGATCAGCATCCACATGGCGGCTACTTGTTTGCACTATGGGCAAGAGGCTTTTGAAGGGATGAAGGCATACCGCGGAAAGGATGGCAAGGTCCGGTTGTTTCGCTGGGAGGAGAATGCAAAGCGGATGCAGCGCTCTGCCGATGGCATTCTGATGGCTAAAGTTCCTGTAGAGCTGTTTCACGAAATGGTGATGAAAGCAGTTAAGTTGAATGAAAAATATGTTCCCCCATATGGGCACGGTGCTGCGCTTTACATCCGTCCGTTGCTCATAGGAACAGGCGTACAAGTGGGTGTAAATCCGGCAAAGGAATACCTTTTCATGGTATTTGTTGGTCCGGTTGGACCCTATTTCAAGGAAGGATTTAATCCGGTGACCATGCAGATCGTTCACGACTACGACAGGGCTGCACCGCTCGGAACCGGCCATATTAAAGTTGGAGGAAATTATGCCGGCAGCCTGCAAGCATCGGAAAGGGCTAAGGCTGAAGGATATGCATCTGTTTTATTCCTGGAAGCCAAAGAGAAGAAATATATTGATGAAGCAGGTCCTGCCAACTTTTTCGGCATCAAAGACAATACCTACATCACACCAAAGTCACCGTCAATCCTGCCCTCCATCACCAACATGAGCCTGATGCAAATCGCTGAAGACATGGGTCTGAAGGTGGAAAGACGCCCGGTACCCGTTGAAGAGCTTGAAACATTTGAGGAGGCTGGTGCCTGCGGCACGGCTGCAATCATCTCCCCCATCGGCAAAATTGTGGAGCGCGAAAGTGGTAAAACATATACTTTCGGTGATACAGGTAAGGCCGGTCCAATCTCCACCCAACTGTTTAAAAAACTACAGGGGATTCAATACGGCGACGAACCCGACCCGCACGGATGGGTGAGTTTTGTGGAGTAAGATTTTTGCACATTGAGGCTAATGCCTCTGTAAAAACAAGGGCTCACGATATCCGAGGTATGGCAAACTAAACCTCAAGATTCGTGAGCTCTTCGGTTAAGGAATATTCGTAATCGGGATATTCATAAATAGGCAGGCGGGGCTCTGTTTCACCTACACTGTAACCCCAGATGCTATCATATTCGCTGACCTCTTCTCCAATTTCCTCAAGCTGGTTCAGGTATTCGCTGATCGATTTTGACTCGATGATGATCACCTGTCCCATTGAATGGATGATCGGACTGTGTGAGCGGGTCTGGTCATGATCAAAACGCAAAATACGGCGCCCGTACCTGGTAATGCCAATCACCCGGTAAGTAAGACTTTTCCCCACGCCGGGCAGGTTTAAAACATTTCTGTCTGTTGCCAGATATGGAATGTTTTTCTTTTTAAGAAGGTTGTTTATATTTGTAACGATCTGTTCCGGTTCGTCAGGCATGGCGCGGATTGCAGCATAATCTTCGGGATCGATATATCCAAACACCTTCTCTTCAATTTGTTCCTGAACTGCACGAGCATTCGTAGCAAAATTGAAGTTATTTTCCATATACCCCTTCACAGAAAATGTATAATAAGGCAGGACCCCAATTTCATTGAGGACCTGACGCAGCTTTGCAGTGTGCCCCCTTCTGGAAGAAGCTGCGGTAAACACATGCTGATTGGTTACCAACCAGCCTGCTTCAATAAGGCGCCCGATCCCCTCTTTGGCTTCCGGGGTGATCTCCATGGGCGACTCAAAATGGGTTTGTATCACAAATTGGCGGATTCCCGCCTCCGATGCAGCCTTTTTAAAGTCTTTCAACAATTCACAAAGCTCTTTTGTCATTCGTTGCGGCAAGTATGCAGGCAATCTCGTACCCAGCCTTACGCGCAGAATCTCTGCAACCTTTTCACTATCGAATAGTTTTTCGTTTTTTTTCTTTTTTCTGATGGCCATTTCAAGAACTGCTTCGAGAATCTTTTTTAAAGATTTATCATTGCTCATCAGGGCGTCGCCACCGGTGATCAGGATGTCGCGCAGCTGGCTGTCCTGTTCCCAGTATTGCATGATCTTTTTAAGCCTGTCATCCCATTTTTCGTCAGCGCGCAACTTTTCGAGGTTAAAATTGAGGTTTCCACGCTGAAAATCATACATCCGCTGACACGACGCACACAACCCGCCGCAGGCCCTTCCCATGGTATCTGGGATTAAAATAGCCACCTCGGGATAACGGCGATGCACGTTATGATGCGTTGGCAACACCCAACCCGCCGCATTCGGTTTGCCCGGTTCCACAATGTCCTCTTTCTCCCAGGCCAGAATATGGCCAAACTCCTCTACCAACTTTTTGCTGTAAATCACATAATATCTGATTGCCAAATCTGCACCGATTGCAAAATAGGGCACACGAACATGCAATAATGACAAATAGTAAGGATTCACAAAAAATGGAATACCCGCCTCCTCAGCTTCATAAAGGATTTTCATGGTATCCGGATCCAGGCTGTTCCCAAGAAGTTCATTGAGCAGCTCAGGTGACCTAACAGCAAAGGAAAGATGAAAACGATGGTCTTCCCACCATTCAAGCATCTGCAAAAATTTTTGTTCCCGCGACATTTTAGGGACAAACTGATAACGTTCGCTTTTGATATCTC
>PWNO01000245.1 GCA_003557765.1 Bacteroidales bacterium | reverse complement strand
TTGTTGTCAAAAATACGTATCGTTACAGCCATAATGGATACCACGTTACGTTAATGTCAACTTCGAAAGTCCCGGTTGCATTAAAAGTTATTACATTATCTCCTATCAACAGTGGAAAGCCTTTCACAAGGAAGTCCTCGCCTACTGTGTTGATAGCCGAAAGACCGTTCACTAAAACCCTCATGCACTTAGCGTCAATTACTATCGTGTCGGTGTCGTCAAAACTGCCGTCAAGTTCTATCTTGTAGGAACCACACTCAAAGGAGGGGTCAATCATCGTGCCACTTTTCATGACCATTATAATCACAGGGTATGACCGATGCGAACCGCCGGTGGTCAGGGTAAAAACATGCGGCACGTCTGTTGGATCTATACCCAATTCATCCTCGCTTTCCACCGGTCCGTAGAAGTACGGCTCTGGTGCTATCATGGAAATAGTCAATTCTAATTCCTCATCATCATCCACCCAATTTTGATCAACCGATGTCGGGTAAGCCAGAATACTTCTGCCGTCATTCCGCTGTACTTCTATCGGCGTGAACTTTAGGAAATATTGTAGGGAATCGAACCAATCAATGTTCGCCTGCTTCACTTGCGAATGAGTCGTGTTAGAGCCTAACATGAAGATGCTGCCGTTAAGTTGAAACCGCCTCGGCTCGATGGTCTGCCGTCCGCTTATCACGCCGCCATTACCTGTCAACCGCTCAACCGGTACACGCTTCTCAAAGGGTACCCTCGTCCACCCCATGGTCAGTGGTAGCGCCAGAGTAGAAGATTGTGCGTTAATTAACGTAATCATGCCGTACCCCCTGCGAAAGCAATACGCTCACCAAGTGCTTCCTCTAGTGCCTCGATCATCTCAGCCTGTGATAAATTCGTTCCGTTGATGTTGATCTCTCCTATTGTTACACCGTTATGCGGCATTAACCGTTCATCCAGCAGGTCGTATATCCTATTGCCTATCCCGGTAAGTGAATCCAAGGCACGGAGCGGTGAAAGCAGGTTCGTTAACAGGTCACGTGTAGGACCGGTTATCTCTGTTATCCTTCTACCACCCGTTGCAGTATCAGTAGCACCTCCACTCTCCGGTTCATCTGGCACATTAGGCGTGGAAGGCATTATCATACTGATTCCCTTACCTACAAGTGCGGATATAGCTGCTAGTGCTGCTGCTATAACTCCACCTGCTGCAACCGGTGCGAATGGACCGAGAAACCAGAAGAACGCCGTCAGAGCAGCGAAAGCCTGTCCAAGAAACGCCGTAACCGCTGTTGCAATATTTGTCAAGGTGGACATTAACCAAGCATTCTGCGCTACCACAGATTTAGCTATCTCAACTATGAGCGTCTGAAAAATGCTCTGGAATAATCCCTTCATGATGTCGCCAAACCCACCGAGTACATCACTCCAAGTAGCCGTTCCGTTCATCAACTCAGATGCTACGTCATATGTAAACATACCGACTTGAGTAAGCATATTCTCAAAGGCATTAGACCAACCGATTACTATATCATTAACACCGGCCTTAATTCGTTCACGTATTTCTGATATAGCAACAGATAATTTTTCACCCCACGTCATGCCGGCAAGATCAATTACACTGGATACACCGTCAACGCCATCCTCTACACCGGCGACAAAATCGGTGTTCATTACCTCACGCCACCACTCGATAAATTCCTCTGTACGCTCACCCATCTTGTCGAACATAGAAGCAGTGCCTATGTCAAGACCGTCAACTATGTCCTCACCGGCTTCTATCGTCTCGGTTGATGCAGAATGTATGCCTAACTTATCACGGAAACCATTAAGAAATTCATCCGCTTTGTCAGCACCAATTTCATATAAATCGCCTAATCCTATAGCAAGACCTTCGGTTATATCTTCGCCTATCTTGATAAATTCTTTTGATGGAGAATCGGTATCTATTGCTTGCCTAAATGAGTCTAATAATTGCCTTGCCTCTCTAGCGCTGAGTTGTTCTATCTCCTCCATTCCTATACCAATGCCGTCAAGGATTGCTTTTCCTATTTCTGTCTCCTGATATATAGCAATTAACTTATCTTTTGCATTTTTGTACTTAAAGAAAAATCCTTCCCATGCTCTCCAAATTTGGTCTATTCTGTTTGTTTCTTCTTCGGTTGCCCCAGATAGTACACGTGACATATGTTGTTCATATTCGTTTAATACATCAACATCTATACCAGGACCAAACAGTATTTCACCAAGTTTTATATTCATCGCTATTGCAAATGCATACATACCAAGTTTAGGACTCCATGTAAGTAAACCTACCCCCAACCCTGCTGCCAGTGCCGTAATTAAATTAGTAGATAGGTTCTCCCATTGCGACTCCGTATTAATTATTTCCTCATAAATATGTATACCTACGGTAACAGCAGCTAACATTCCAGGCAACCCCACGCTTGAAAATCCTACCGCTGCTCCTGTTAACGCTAATGCCAACTTAGAAAAAATTGCTGATGCTACAATCGTTGCCATAGACAGGGATACTCCAATTGTTATTCCAGCCTTAACTAATGGCGCAACCAACTCCCA
>PWNO01000076.1 GCA_003557765.1 Bacteroidales bacterium | reverse complement strand
GTGACATCCCTGTATATTGTTTGAATTTTTTTCGGAAAAGCGCATAGCTTACATTTAACTTTTTGGCTATGGCTGTCACATCAAGATTTTCATTCAGGGTGTTTTGCATCAGTTCGCGCGCAAGGTTGATCTGTTTCATTACAGACTTGCTCTTGCTTGATTTATTCTTAACAGCTAATTGAATATTTCCGAATATCTGGAACAGGAGGCCAGTTACTATTTGCTGGAAGCCAGGCAGTTCTTCAACGGAGTAGCCGATGGCCTCTTCAAACAGGTTTTGTATCTCATTGAAGTTTTTTATGTGCAACACGGGGTTCGTGGTTTTAAAGGCTGTATTGCCTGCAAGTTTATCAGCCATTTCACCATTAAAGCCAATCCAGTATTCTTTCCAACCGGTTTTGTCCAGTGGCCGGTAGCGATGCCATTCATTCGGATACAGCAGGATCATGCTACCTGGTCCCAGGGCTATGGCTCCGGTACTTTTTGATTCAAAAACAACCTGTCCGTCAGCAATCAACAGGATCTGGTAACTTGAAAGGTAACGACCTTTTTCATACGTAAAGTAATGCGAAACAGGATGGCCGGTCAACGGGTACTGCTCACCCTGCAATACTTCTGAAACACCAACGTTTTCAATGTAAATGCCCCAGGCCATGTCTTCGTCTGAAACAGGGAAGTATTTATAGTAGTTTAGCCGCTCTTTCATTGGGTTTTATTTGTGTATGTGTTTGTTTTACAGCGAAATGTGTATGTGCATACGATACCTAATGGATGTTAGATGTTAGATGTTGGATCGATGAGGTTTAGGTTTATGTTCTCTTCATTCATTCATTCATTCATTCATTAAATCATCAACATCAATCGGCAATCGTCAATTGACAATCGTCAATTGACAATCGGAAATCGGAATTCGGTTTTCACAGCAAAAGTATAAATATTATCCTCTTTTCCAGAGTTTTTCCATCTCCTCGAGTGTTTTTCTTTTGGTTTCAGGTACGAATTTCCAGACAAAAATAGCTGAAAGGACACTCATGCCGCCATATAACCAATAGGTAAATGCTTCATTGACGCCGACAAGAAAGGGAAATGTAGAACTCACCAGGAAGTTTGCGATCCATTGTGCGGCTACGGCTATTGCTACCGCCTTGGCGCGTATGGTGTTAGGGAATATTTCAGATATCAGCACCCAGCACACCGGTCCCCACGACATCATGAAAGAGGCCGTATAAACGATGATAAATACCAGTGTGCCAATTCCGATAATACCGAGCCACGACAACAGCCCGATGGCAAACATGCCGATGGCCATACCGATGGAGCCGGTTATAAGCAGGGCTTTGCGGCCAAACCTGTCAACGGTAAGGATGGCCACCACGGTGAAAATGATATTGACAACACCCATCACGACTGTTTGGAGCATAGATACGTCTGTGGCACTGCCGGCCATCGTCCTGAATATGCGTGGTGCATAGTAGAGTACCACGTTGATGCCAACAAATTGCTGGAAAACCGACAACAATATTCCGATGATCACTACGGTTTTGCCATAAGAAAAGACTTTGGCCACCGGTACGTTGATGGTGGCTTTTATTTCATCCAGGATTTTGAGGGCTTTGGCTTTGCCGTTGATGCGCTGCAGGATGCTGAAAGCACCTTCGTCGTCTTTCTTTAGGCTGAGGTACCGCGGTGTTTCGGGCACGAGAAACAGCAGGGCTCCAAATATGGTGGCTGGAATGGCTTCAGATGCAAACATCCAGCGCCATCCGTATGTGTTGATCCACTCGGTGGTTTGCCCGCGGGCGATGCCCCAGTTTACAAAATAAACCACCAGCATCCCGAAGATGATGGCAAACTGGTTCAGTGATACAAGCCGGCCCCTGAGGTGAGCCGGCGCTATCTCGGCAATGTACATCGGGCAAATGGCTGATGCCAGACCTACGCCAATGCCGCCCAGCAGCCTGAACAAGTTAAAGGTGACCAGCAGCGACACACTGGATTCCCCGAAAGGGAAAAAGAAATTTTCGGGATAAGCCGAGCCCAGCGCCGACACCAGGAATAGCATGGCGGCCAGCTGCAAAGATTTCTTGCGGCCCAGCCTGCCGGCAACAAGGCCCGACAAAGCACCACCAATCACACACCCTACCAGTGCGCTGGAAATAGTGATGCCATGAATGAAATTGTTCAACCCCAGCCGCTCAGCGAAAAATACCTGCAGTGAACCTTCGGCGCCCGATATCACAGCTGTATCATACCCAAACAGCAAACCACCAAGCGTTGCAACAAGCGTTATAGCGTAAACATATAGTTTTTTCTGACCTTCCATCGCCGTTAAATATTAAATATACCAATTGATCATTTGCTCAAGCATCTCCTGTTTTCCGCTGATCAGGCCTGACTCGCCAAGGTTTCCGGCTATGCCGTGCAGGTCGGAGAGCTTCAGTTTGCCATCTTCAAAATCTTTTCCATCGCCCTGGTCGAAAGACGAATACCGCTCAGTTTTAAGCTTGATGTAGTCTGATTCTTTGAGGATGCGATCGGCGATGATCAGGCCGCGCGCGAAG
>PWNO01000124.1 GCA_003557765.1 Bacteroidales bacterium | reverse complement strand
TGGGTTGGCCGAGAATGATGGCGGGACGTCCGGCAGTGCGGGACATGGAGAAGAAATGGCTGCCCTCGCCATATCGCTTGGCGGGTCCAGCAACAACGAAACCGGCTCTTTCAGCGGCGGTATCCGTCAGATCATGTTTTACAGGACAGCGACAGGTGATGTCGCATTCAGCGTGGATCAATTCGAGGTGGGTCTTGGGGACATGTTCCAGGCCAGAGCCAGCTTGCAATACAAGGCCGGGGGACAAGGCATGTCACTCATGGCAGCCGGTTCAGGAACGTTCAAGGTGGCCGGCAGCGAAGCCGGTGCGATGATTGCCGGAAGCTTCTCGAATATCAATGATGAACTGTCCTTCGGCGTTTTTGCCGCGGTCCGTGCCGATGTGGGGCTGGAAGTGGTACCGGGTATCGTTCGCATTACCGGTTTTGGCGGTGGATTTTTCTACAACCCGATTGATGATCATCTTAATGCTGTAATCAGTGCCGTGGACGACTTCAGGTCGGATCCACCGGAGGGCATCACGCGGGCGAGCGCACAACGACCAGGAAGCGGGAACATCTCGTTTGCCGTACTCCTGTATGCGGAAATGGAACTGGTTGGTGCAGGAAACGCCAACCTGCTGGCGGGCAGCACGTTCATGGAGATCACCAACCATTATTTCTTCATGGATGCCGACGGGTTCATCATGGGTATGCGAGGCAATGGCATGGGCCTCCTGGCAGGTGCCGCCCTGTCGGCGCAAATTGGCCGTGATCCCGGCAATCCTGAGGACATATCCATCAGGGCCAGCCTTCAGGCAAGCCTGAAAGTGGGTGCGGTCATGTCAGCCTACACCCGGGACCTCAGTAACGGCGCCTACGGTGCCGGCATTCAGTTCTTCCTGGCAAATACCGCAGGCGGTGTCGTTTGGGGCATAATGGGTGGAATTGAAGTGGAACTTTACGACAGATTGATCACCGGCGGGGCCTATCTGCTTGCCAGCGGCGATGGATTTCTGCTGGAGGTAGATCTTTTTGCCAACCTTGATCCACCGATCATAACGGTTGAAGCGGATTTTGAGGGGGCAATCTGGTACCTCACCTACGATGGCGCCGCAATGCCGTTTGGTGCCTATGCCATAGGTAATGGACAAATCAGTGCAATCATTACGGTCACCGCCACGCTGCAGGCAGCGTTTATTCAGCGTGGTGGACGCTATGAGCTGTTCGGAATGGGCGAAGGCTGTGTAGGAGGAGGAAAATTTGAAGCCTGCCTGGCCGGATGGTTCCAGATAAAGACCAACCCGATAGAAGTGGATGGAGGACTCAATCCCGGTGACCGTTCGCAGCTCTTTGAAGATGCCATGGCACAGCGCGACGAGTTTGAGCAAATGGTCCAGGATGCGATCGCCAATCTGCCCAGCGAACTGACCATGCCGCAGATCCCTGGGGTTGATCTGAGCGAAGTGCTTCTCGCCGAGGCGGGGTACAATCTGAGGATGCTCAGCGATGCCCAGCGGAGCAGCTGGCACGATACAATGATCAGGAACGAGCAAGCGTCCGGGAATGATGCGCCTTCTGTTCTGCAAGGCATCCACGCCAGTGAACTGCTGATTGGCCTCACATCTGATACATACCGGAATGACAACCAGCTCAATGCCAATTCCGCCACATCCTGGGTCCAGGCAAAAAACAATTTGCAGACCAGGCTCTCCAGTGTTGAAAGACTGGCTCAGCAAACGGCGGACCGGCTTGATGATATCGTCCTAAGAGCCATTGAATATGAATCGGAAGCGGCCCAGGCCATGGAGGATATGGTTTCAGCAATGGCCGAATCTCCGGTCAGGCACGTTTTCAGACCGCAGGGTGAATTGAATGAAAACAACCTGCCATCATTCGAGGTTGATGAAAACAAGGCGATAGAACAGTCCCAGTCCATTGATAATCTGGTTGAGGCCCTGGAAGCGCTCGACGAACAGGTCCGTGAAGTGGTGAGTGCTATTGAGCATAATCTTGCCGAAATGGATAACATGATGGACGCCAGGTACCGGAGGCTGGAAGGAGGTGCTTCGTCAGATATACAGGTTTCAAGTCGCGGTATGACTTATTCCGCTCCTGAGATTCTTCTGCTTGAAGAGCCCGCCATCAATACCGTGTTGCAGATGTCAGGATATGCCCTGGAGGCTATAGACAGATACTACAGTCTCATGGCCAACAGTTACTGGCACAAAATCAATGTGGCCGCCCTCATCAACAATTTGTTTGATGCGATGACACCGGAACTGGAAGCTGCTGTTGCGGAAGTCTTTGGCCAATTGCTGGCCGCATATCAGAACAGGGGCTCCAGTCCGGCGCGATTTGAACAGGAAAGATTGATGGCCGGAAGGCGCGTGTGGTTTGTTCATGCTCTGGCCAGCGATGCTACAAACATCACGTACCCGGCGAGTGCATCCGCATTGTCAGGATTCCCCGATGCACAGAAGGCCTACTCCGATCTTGCCGGTGCGGGAAGCGACGATCTCATTATCTACCGCAATAATATCCGTGACCTGTGGATCAACCTCCGTACGCTCGGGAACCAGGAATACATGC
>PWNO01000082.1 GCA_003557765.1 Bacteroidales bacterium | reverse complement strand
GATGACTGATGTCAATTCCGGCTTCCTGCATCACCTCAACGGCTTTGGGGTTTAACCTGCCGGTGGACTCGGTGCCGGCGGATCGCACCACCAGCCCGGGATCCATGTCCTGCAAAAAGCCTTGAGCCATTTGGCTGCGGCACGAATTGCCAGTGCAAAGGATAAGAATTCTTTGGCTTTGTTTTTCACTTTTCATGGCTTCCTCCAATCTTCTTCAAGTATTTATATGATGTCAAGATGAAAATCTCTGGCTCTTGGCTCCAGGCTGTTGTCAAGAGTGCCAATAGCTAACAGCCAAAAGCCAAGAGCTAATAGCTTATAGCCAACATGCCATTTAACAGTGTGACACCCCGGTATCTATCACATCCATCAAGGCGTCGAACTCATGACGCAACCTCCTGATCTGATCTGGATTCAGACAATATTTGCGCCTGGCGCCCTCAACGGTGCCTTTGATCAACCCTGCATCCCGGAGCTCCTTTAGGTGCTGGTTTACAGTCGTGCGGCTCAGCGGAAGTTCTTCGGCAATATCACCGGTAATGCACGTTTTTATGCCCGCCAGGTATTGCAATACAGCCAGCCGGGCCGGATGCGCCAGGGCCTTGAACAAAGCGGCCCTGACTCTCAAATTCTGATCAAATGTTTCCATCATAATATCTGTATTGGCTTATGACGCAAAAATACGTCATATTTTTTAACTGACGTAAAATTACGTCATAAAAATTTTTGGCAAATCGGATTCACTTTGGTTTCTGCTTCGTTGCAAAAGCCCTGCAATAGAGCACTATGTCGATGTTTCCCGAAGCGTTGCATTTGACCTGAATAAAAAACATGCATATTGCAGGATAGGAAAATGCCACGCATTTCACAGGGCTGCATTGTAATATAGCTTACAACCAATAAATGAAATCGCTAATCAAAAAAAGCATAATCGATCAGGCTTTTTCCTTCACCAGCCAGCGCCCGTTATTGCATGTAATGCGATTGATATCGAAGTCAAATGAATCGCCGTTGAAATGAATTACGTGATCTGTGGGTACATTATTGGGGCGCTGCTTATCTCCTTTTTGCGGAGGGCGGGTGATGTGAAAGTGAGCAGCCGGCTGGATATATTCCCCAAGGGCAGCGGATTCAATAATGTAGGGATATTGCTCACCGGCCATGTCAAAAATCAGCTGCAAGACCTCAGGGAGTCGCTCTTCGCTGCGGTTCTGCACGTAAAACACCTGCCGGGCACCGCAGCGCAGCATCCTGGCGCTGTCCTTATTTCTGGATGGATTGTTTTCGCAGATAATCAGGAGGTCATCATCGCGATACACCTCCACCGTATCATCAGGCTGGGGGTGCCAGTGGGGCGACACCTTCACGGCAATGACCTGCTGATCAGCAAAACGTTTAATCAGTCGGCAGGAAAGGGTTGTTTTCCCCACATTCCGGGTGCTGCCACTGATCAGAAGAACCTGTGGGTATGTTGGGAGCATGGATGTCAACACATTTTTTCCGAATACATCACGCATATCAACACAAGCAATGTCTTTGCATTGAATTATTTATTCCGGGACTGTCATCAAAAGTAAATTTTTTTTGTAAAACCAGGCGTTCGTTCACTTGTTTGTGGATATGCCGAATTTTTCCTTGTAGGCCCGGCTAATAAATTCATCCAGCCATTGATAGTGCGTATTGACTGCTTGCTGATCCGGTGCATAGGGATACCATTGCTCCATAAGCTGGTTTGTGGTCTCAATCACATCCCGGCTGACATCAAGGAGCTGCTGTGTTACACCAGTATTATCGGCATTGTAGACCTGTACCGCGTCAATATAGTACCGTGTAGATCCGCGCGTGGAGGGCACCATGCGGGAATATTTTAAATCCAGTGCCCAGTCACAAATGGGTGCATTCCCGGTACCGGGAGCGGTAATGATGGATGGCAGGCTTTCCTCAGGTGTAATCCATACCGGAATAGCGACACTGGACAAGGGGAAGCCCACCATGGCCCACATCGTAGTCAAGCCAGGATCTTCATCTGGTCTGACACCCTGGATAAAAACAGACGAGCTGGAGGTATATCGGTTAATACAGTCCTGGAAATACATGAATTTGGATTCAGTTTCCCTGAGATGCAGGGCATTGCGTGCATCCTGACCGCTATAGGAGTTATACACGGAAAGCGCCATGTTTTCAATCAGGTAAGGGATAGACAGGTTATTGGTTCCGGACGCTCGATAAAAGAGTCGTTCGGCCGTTTCAAAACGAATATATCCGGCACCCTCATGTGGAATCCCGGTGAAAGAGTAGTTGCTCCTGACAATATAGCCGTGCGGTGCGACCCGCCTGTCGTCCACATCAATACGCGTATAAGAGAAGTGGTCCGTTTCAAAATATGCGGCATTGCCCTGGGCATCCATCACGGCAAAATTGGTTTCCACACCCCAGGGCTGCTCCCGGCTATCAAGAAAATTGGCAAAATCATCAACTGTTGCACATTCTGTCAGGGCATCACGCATAATAAAGCCTGTCTGATGAGGCATGTTTATAGTGTCTTCTTCCAAGAGGTTGTAAGATACAGCATTCATGATGGCAAAGCCGGCCTCATTGTGTCCGATCCATACCCGATCCGGTCCCTCATCATCCGAGTTAATCAGTCCGGCCGCACGATATCTCCCTTCGTCATAGATTACAACTTTATTATTCAGCGCAGGGGTGTCGCGATGCTTCCAAATGATCGGTCTTCCATCGGGGGTGTGCTCGCCACTGATGATGGCAATGGTGCAAGCCTTTGCAGGGATATAAGCAAAGGCAATCAACAAAAATAACAAGTGGTGTTTTTGCATGAGATGATGTTTTTTAGTGAGTTAAACTTGGCTGGCAAGGGTTTTAATCAAAGAACAGCTGATAATGTGCGTATAGCTTATTGATGCTTTCCACGTATTTAACCGGTTCTATGCCGGATGCATATCCGAACCTGACTTCTTCGCGGTTGTAGTATTCCGGGTTGGATTTCTTCAGCATATATTGCGCCACATGGCCGTGCCAACGGTCAGCATCGTCGCCGTGTGCACGTGCGAGCCTGCGTGCATCCTGCACGTGACCCTGGCCAACGTTGTATGACGCAAGCACAAATTGCTTTCTTTCATGCGCATCGGGAATAAATTTCTGCCAGTAATCCTGAAGCCAGTGAATATAGCGAACGCCAGCCGCAATATTCTGCAGCGGGTCCCAGGGGTCTGTGGCGCCAAATTCCATGGCAGTTGCCGGCATCAACTGCATAAGGCCTGCAGCTCCCGCCCAGGACTCTGCTGCTGGATCGAAACGGCTTTCACGATACATCAGGGCGGCAAGCAAGCGCCAGTCCCAGTCAATCAGGCTGGCTTTTTCCCGAAGGAGGGTATCATAGGGAGAGATGTGCCCGCCTCCGAACGGAAAATATTGACTTGCATACCTTGTACGAAAGGCACGGCGTTTTTCAAAATACTTATTGTAGATTATATAATATTCGGCATGCTTTTGTATGCCGCTAAGCCAAGCGTTCAGGCTATCCAGCAGAGCCACTGAAGAATGCCGGACAGCCCAGGCGGTTTGCTGTGGCAGGCTGACAGCTGTGGAGGCGTCAAGATCCTGGTAGAACGCTGCTTTGATCAATGCGATATTTTCATCTGCTACTGTAAAATCAATTTCCTTCGAGGCCACCTGGTGAATCAGTTCCTGCGTGATAACGCCTTTCGGAGCCTCCTCGACATGAATTTCTGCGCCAATCTCGCTGGACAGGTTTCGGAGCCTTTCCACATAAGCAGAACCCCGGCGTACGACAATGGTTTCTCCATCAAGCTCCACGGGATTGCGGATCAATTGCTGTTCGACCTGATGAAGCATCATCTGACGCCAGTTTTCGGGCTTGCGTTGCACCAAGACCTGGCGGGTCACATTGAATGGCTCAGTAAATGCAACACTTTGGCGACGAGCAGAAGTCACCGTTAATCCATAAGCAATAAGATCTCCTTCCCCGCGATCCAACATATCCACCATATCACCAAAGTCTCTGGCAAGCTTAATTGTTACCGGCAAACCAATATGCGCTTCAAAAAGACGAAGCAGTTCGTATTCATATCCCATGACCTCCCCGCGGTATACAAAATAGCTGAATGGGCTGTAACTGGTTATGGCAATGAGCTCACCGCGTTCCGCTATTTCTGGAAAGTCAGTGACAGCTGATTGTCTGTCACACCCCATGCAGAAAAAAAGTAAAATAGAAAAAATTGTCAGCAGAATGGCCATTCGGGATTTTTTGATAACCAATGATGTGCGTAAAGCTAAGAAAAGTATGACAAACAACAAAGGGCAATTGATAGCACGTATAACAGGGATGCCCATTAGCAGGCGTATACCTGTCGCTCCATTTTACGTTTGACAATCCATCCCACCAAAGGCACCACAGCAAGGATGCTGTTCATCTCCTTTCAGACAATCGGGCCATTTCACCTGTACCATTTATAAAAGCGCAGCATTTTTCATTTAAGGAATACAATATGTATTTGGCAGTCTTCCATAATGCGCAACACTTCCCTTTCAGGGAAATACAATTATGTATAAGGCAGGTTCAATGCATTGTCATCATTTTTAATTATTATTGCAGTCAGAAATCATCATGACCTCATCTAATCATACACAAATTATGCTACAACACACGCTGAGACCAATTGTCGCACTTGCGCTGTTTACGGCCATGTTGCTGTCGTGCCAGCGGGAGACTGCCGACACCATATTCACGAATGCCAGGATCTATACGCTGGATCAGGATAACCCAATTGCTGAAAGTATCGTAGTCCGCGGAGACAGAATTGTTTACGCAGGAAATGAAGCTGATGCCATGGAGATTGCGGGGGATCACGCAAGCGTCATTGACCTCAAAGGGCAATGGGTCATACCCGGACTCACGGAAAGTCACATGCACTTTGAGGGTCTGGGCAGAAACATGCTGCTGGCTCCCTTGGACATCTACTGGCTTCCACTGGATGAGCTTACGGCCAAACTGGAGGAAGCCGTGCAGGAGGCAGAGGAAGGCGATTGGATCGTCGCCCGGGGTTATAACGACGCCATTTGGGACAAAACACCGCACCGGAGCATGCTGGACGCGGTAAGTCCGGAGAACCCTGTGGTGCTGCGACGGTATTGCGGACATGCACATTTCGTGAACTCCATGGCGCTTGAGAAGGCCGGAGTCACGGCAGACACCCCTGACCCGGATGCTGGCAGCATTGTGAAGGACCCACGCGGCGAACCTTCTGGTGTGTTGGTTTCTGCAGCAGGAGCGCTTGTAACGCAACATATCCCTCCTGACCCGGAGCTTAGCGACGAAGAGGAGCTGGAAGCCCTCAGGCTGGGTAGCGATGCATTGCTGGAAGCGGGCATAACCACCGTGCATTGCATGACCCGTTCAGACCTTTTTGAGGTGGCCCGGCGCAGCGAAGCCTATGAAAAAGGACTTTTGCGTGTCAGGCTGATGGATGCGGTGGACGCGGAAACGGCACGCATCATGGGGGAACCCTTTATTGGCCTGCACGGCGACAGGTACACCATACGCTGGGTAAAAAAATTCGTGGATGGTTCCCTGGGTGGACGTGGTGCCGCCCTGATGGAACCTTATGCTGACATGCCTGGAGAAACAGGGGCATTGCGTGCACTAGGACAGGATGAAGAGGCTTATGCCAGTCTCGTTGCAGAATTGCTGGAACTGGGGTTCAGCACCCGCACCCACTCCATTGGCGATCGGGGTAACCACATCACCCTTAATGCATTTGAACAAGCGATGGAAATCACCGGAAAAAAGCCGGATCAGGCCAGACTGGTCGTTGAACATGCTCAGATCCTGCACCCCGACGATGTGCAGCGTTTTGCCGAAGGCCGCATCATTGCCTCCATGCAACCGGTGCACGCCACCGAAGACATGCTTTTCGTGGAAGACCGGATTGGGTATGAAAGGGCACTGGACGGTGCTTATGCCTGGCGCAGCATCCTCGACCATGATGGGATCATAGCGGCTGGCTCCGACTATGGCGTATCTCCCTACAATCCCTTTTACGGCCTGCATGCCGCAGTTACCCGCCAGGATAGAGAGAATAACCCGGAAGGCGGATGGATTCCCGAACAACGGATGACCCGCCAGGAAGCCCTGGAAGCCTATACCATCGGACCCGCATATGTAGAGTTCTCCGAAGATCAAAAGGGAAAAATTAAAGAAGGCATGCTGGCAGACTTTATCATCATCGACCGCGACTATTTCGAGATCCCAAAAGAAGAAATCCACGAGATCAAAGTATTGAAAACGGTGTTGGGCGGCGAAATCGTTTATGAATATTAAGGACGAAAGGACAAAAAGACAAAATGTCGAAAAGTCGAAAGGTCTAATGGTCACAATGTCCGGGTATGCGGCGGCTTCAAGCTTAACTGCAAAATTCAAACCTCAAACCCTTTTTACCCAAACCAAAAACTTGAACTTTACAATTATGAAATCCATCTCAACTTTTTTATTGGTCTTTTTACTGCTTCTCGCTGGGATAAACTCGCCAGTCCAGGCTTGTTTTACCGTTGTGGTTGGCAAAGATGCCTCTGCAGACGGGTCCGTTCTTTTTGGACATCTGGAGCAGAACGGTGGGATCCGCAACATGAGTTATAGATATGTGCCCCGCATGCAGCACGAGCCGGGCAGCATGGTGCAGTTGCGTCGTGGCGGGGAATGGCCCCAGGCCGATGAAACATATGCTTTTTTATGGGCCAGCAACATCGGCGTTGAATTCAGCGATGGCTTTTTCAACGAACACGGTGTGGCTGTTGGGTCGGATGCCTGCCGCACGCGGCAAGACAGTTATGATGAGCTAGTCGAGCGGGGCGAAATCACCGATGGCGGCATCGGCTTTAAGTTGCGCCGCATCATCGCACAACGGGCCAGAACGGCGCGCGAAGGTGTGGAAATAGCCACAGAGCTGCTGGACCACTTCGGATACGCTGCATCCGGACGAACTTACGTCATTGCAGATGCCAATGAAGCCTGGCTGCTTGCTGCCATGAAGGGCAAACATTACATCGCACAACGGGTGCCGGACGATGGAATCGTACTCCTTCCAAACGTTCACATCATCGGACCAGAAGCAGACATTGATGATGAAGAAAATGTCATCGCTTCTGATGGCCTTGTGGAGTATGCCATAGAAAGGGGATGGTATGATCCTGCATCCGGTAAACCTTTCAGCTTCCGGGAAGCATTTAACAGACCGGCACCGGAGGGCAGCTTTATGGATGAAGAGGGCGTGGACCCGCGCCAATGGTTCAGCCATTCGCTGGTGAAAGAGGAACTGATAGCGCTTCCCGCAGATGAGCAACTGCCATTTGCTTTGTATCCCGAAAGGAAATTCAACGTAACCGATGTGGCCAATATCATCCGAAGCCATGGCCATATGGAAGGACAGGAGCCCGACATGTCGCTTGCCCATGCCCTGGGCATGCCCGAAGATGCTTCGCCGCATCATCAGCCAGGCATAGGCGCCATCTGTAGCAGCACGGCCCAACAACTTGTGGTATATCAGCTTAGAAGCTGGATGCCCACAGAAATAGGCGCTGTGGCCTGGCGAACCACCGCAGCTCCCTGCGGATCCGTTCTCGTCCCATGGTATGCAGGCGTCACCAGCACACCGGCACCTTACTATAAAGACTGGCCAATCGAACAAGCACTAAACATTCAATTTCAGTTTAACCCACCTGAGGGCACCTACGATCACGACCCAAAAAATGCTTTCGACGTATTTACCGGCCTGGAAAAAATGCTGGACCTGAACTATCCGGAATACATCAGCTGGGCACGCGAACAATGGAACCCCATCGAAGAAGAACAGTTTGCAATGCAGGAAACCATTGAAGAAACCGCATTAAGCCTTTACGAACAAAACCCGGAGCTGGCCAGGGCTTTTCTGACAAATTATTCACACGCCAGGGCGATCAAAGCGCTGGAAATGGCCAAAGAAATGCTTAACCACATGAAGACCATTAATTGGGCACATTAGATGGTGGTAAGATGAGTACTGGGCGTTTAGAGTAAGTAGGCTATTTGCTATTGGCTGTTGGCTATTGGCAAGAAAGCCAAAAGCTAAAAGCCAAGAGCGGTCCCGCTAAAAGTACAAACATCTAAAAATCAATGGTTTTAACAAACATAAACACATGAACCGAGCACTTGCGAGCCCGGCGAAGCCAAACGCCCATGATAGGATTTTTGACACACAGGAGGATGATTATTGAGACGTTTTGACTTTTTGACTTTTTGACATTAATTACAAACAGATGAAGACCACATTCGGACCAAAAAAGATTATGTTTCCCTGCCCGGTTTCCCTGGTGGTGACGGGCAACATGGAAAAAGCGAACATTGTGACCATAGCCTGGGTGAGCCTGCTCACCAGCCAGCCCCCAACACTGGGAGTATCTGTGGGCACACGCGGTTTTTCCGGTGAGGCGATCAAGGAGAATGAGGACTTCACGGTCAACATTGCCTCCGTTGACATCATGAAAGAAGCAGATTTTTGTGGTATTCGTTCAGGACGAGACATAGACAAGTTCGAGGAAACCGGCCTGACCAAACTGCCTTCCAGAATCGTCAAGTCACCCATTATCAAAGAATGTCCACTGAACCTGGAATGCCGTCTTACCGATTGGAGAATCATTGGCAGGACCAACCATTTCGTGGGGGAGATCATGGAGACCCACGTGGATACAGACAAGCTTAAAAATCCGGAAGATATCGGCTCGCTTGACATCGATGCGGCCAATCCGCTGATCTATTTCGGCGGGGTACGCGAATACCGCAGTCCGGGTCCTAAAATCGGCGATCCTTACCAGATCGGCAACGAGTTGAAGCCGTAAGATACTGAAAAGGCAGCTCAGCCAGGTCGTCATCGCGATGTTGACCCCAACAAAAGCCCAACCCGCATGTCTGAGCAAATCGGCGAAAAGCGCGTATTTTCATTGGAAGAAGTAACGAAAAGCATCAAAAGAGTGCTATCCAATCGTTACGGCAGCGCCTTTTGGGTTAAGGCCGAACTTAACAAACTCAACCATTACCATCATTCCGGGCATTGCTATCCCGACCTCGTGGAAAAACAAGATGGCAGGATTACGGCCCAGATGCGTGCGATCTTGTGGAAGGCTGACTATGAAAGCATCAACACGCGTTTTCTGGAAGTATTGAAGGAGCCACTGAAGGATGGGATCAAAATCCTTTTACTGGCACGCATTCATTTCGACTCGCTGTATGGCTTATCACTGCGCATACTCAACATCGACCCGGCTTTTACGCTAGGTGACCTGGAAAAGGAAAAGCAGGCTTCAATCGATCGATTGAAAAAAGAACAGCTTTTTAACAGAAACAAAGCACTGGAACTGCCTCTGCTGCCTAAGCGTATTGCAGTGATCTCAGTGGAAACAAGCAAAGGCTATGCCGATTTCCTGCGGGTGATTGATGAAAACCCATGGAAGTACAGCTTCTTCCACCTCCTTTTCCCTTCCCTGCTACAGGGAGATAAAGCAGCTGAGGCAATCATGGCTCATCTGCAAAAGATCCGCAAGGTGCAGCACCATTTTGATGCTGTAGCTATCATCCGGGGCGGTGGCGGAGAGATCGGGATGACCTGTTACAATCGCTACGAACTGGCCAGCATGGTCGCGCACTTTCCCCTCCCGGTGTTTACAGGCATTGGGCACGCGACCAACGAAACGGTTACCGAAATGGTGGCGCATACCAATGCAATCACCCCTACCAAGCTGGCCGAAACGCTGATCCAGCATTTCCATAACTTTGCCTATGCCGTGGAAGAAAACCAGAAAAAGATCATTACGCTGTCCGTGCAATCATTAAGACATGCAAGCCAGGATTTTATAAACCAGGTAAGACTTTACCGCAGCCAGGCAAATGGCATGCTCGTCACAAACCGCAACTTCATCAAAGAAATTACCCGCAACCTCATCCGGCAAACAAGCTATCAGACCAATCACATCAAAAATTATGTCCTCCGCGACATTGCTCAAAACATGGAACGAAGCAGCAATGAACTGCTGCAAAACAACCAGAAGAGCGTCGAAGCCGACAGTCAGATGCTGAAAAAGCGCAGTCAGCTTCACTTAAATAATGAAAACATCCGTCTTGAAACGCTAAAAACCAGCGTGAATCACCTACACCCGGAAAATGTGCTCAAACGGGGTTACAGCATCACCAGGAAAGATGGCCAGGCCATCAGGTCAAACCAGGATGTGCGTGCCGGCGACGCACTGGAAACAACGCTCCTTGAGGGAAAAATCACCAGCACGG
>PWNO01000108.1 GCA_003557765.1 Bacteroidales bacterium | reverse complement strand
TAAATTCAGCATGGCAGGACTACAAAATAGGTGACGGTTCACAATCAGATGCGGATATCTGGCTGTGTTCACGAATTGCAGCTTACAGCCGGGTACCGGATCAAATAGATCGTATATTCCGTTGCTCGGCATTGTACCGCAAAAAATGGGAACGACCTGATTATAGGCAACGTACTATCGAACTTGCCTTGACTAAAAATCCAGGAAATGACTGGCTACAAACAACAACCGCGCAAGCAGATAACCTGGTAGATAAAGTGTTCCGACCAACATGGAAGAACAAACCTACTGCTGATCCGATAACGCTAAAGCTGAACGGTATTCGCTGTGGATCGGCCGGAAATTTGACATCTATCGTCGCATTAGCGGGTATCGGAAAGTCGAGCGTGTGTGAAGCTATAAGTTCTGCGGCGATAACTTCAAACGCCGATAATCTCGGATTCGAAATCACCATACCAAACCCGCGGGTATTATACATCGATACAGAGCGAGTGCATTCCGATCACTGGACATCGTGGAAGCGAGTAATGAAACGGGCAGGTGTAAAAGAAGGTGAAAACGTAGACCATGTTGATTGGTATGCGATAGTGACATTAACAACGGTCGAGGAGAAGCGAAAGTTACTGGAGGATTTGTTAGAGAAGAATAAATATGATTTCGTGTTACTCGATACAGTTGCAGACTTTCTGACGGACGTAAACAGCATTGAGCAGACAGCAGAGCTGTCCAACTGGATACGAGGGTTGGCAAATGAACATGGATTTACTACGATATTGACCATACACAGTAATCCGTCGCAGGAAGGTAGTAACAAAGCGAGAGGACATTTGGGTTCGGAGCTTTTACGACGCTCGGAAACAGTATTCAAGCTTGAACACGACCGTACGATAGACCAGCGTACCCTTACTACATCATTTAGCCTTGGCAAGAATCGATCCGCCGATGTTGCTGAGACATTTTTTGCCTGGGACGATGATAAGGGGATGTTTACCAGTCTTCTGCTGGATCGTCGCGGTAAGAAAGGCAGGAAAGGGCCGGATTATGAAGCGTTGGCGAATGAGCTTGCCGGTACTGAATGGATATACACAGATTTAGTGAAGAAGATCGTCGAAAATAGTGAAGTGAGTCCTCGAACAGCGAAGAATCGAATAACGGATCTAGTTGATATGGGCTTAATGAATAAACAAACTGACGGTAAATACACAGTGGTAGCGCAGTAATTTAGTGCAACAATGGTGCAACGATATTTTGGCGGTGCAATCGTAGTGCAAGAAGTGCAATTGACTACTAAATATGAATCAATTTAAGAGGATCTTAGTGCAAAACAGGTGCAATATTGGTGCAACAATAGCATAGGTGTTAGTGCAACCTCTCCTATATATATAGGAGAGGTGCTTGCACTAATTGCACTTGCACTCGTAGATAACTGATATAACAAAAGGAGATAAAGAAAATGTTAGATAATATAAAAAATACAGCAATTGAACAATTTAATTTACTTTTTAAACAAAACCAGGACTACAACAAGACTTTCAAGATTATTGTCCCTGTAGGAACCGGCAATAAGTCTGATCAACTTTTAATCCTCGGGATCATGAATACCCGGTTCAAATACGATACGTGTATTGCTATACTGAACCCGAGCGAGGAGTTAACCAGATCGCTTGTTCCGGGGCATGCATACACGGGTAATTTACTTCAAAAAATCGTCAAGGGTAAGTGCGATTTAATGGTCGATCTCTTGGTGAAGACTTTTCCAAAGAGTTGGGAAGTCAAAGTGATGAGGAAATATCAGGCAAGAAAACCATAGGATTCAGAAGATCATATCTAAAAAACGGAATAGACGCATTGGATTCTGGACATCGGTATAGAATGTGTTCGTATGATAGTCCAAATTGCTGGTTTCAATATGTCGAAGATGACCATTAAGAATTATAGAAGAAAGTGACTTTAATCGTTGTCTATTAGGTATGATGGTGTCTAGTGCGTATTCCGGTTGAAACCTGCCACCTGTTCCGGCGGAAACCTGCCACTTCCTCTGTTTTCTTGCTGAACGATACCTCTAAATTACCGAGATTACTCCATCTCACGTAATCATTTATACAGGTGGAGGAAACAACTATGCCCAGAGGGAGAACCCCTATGGAAAAAATACGCGAATCCCGATAGCTGTCGGGAACGACTACATGAATGTGGCATCAGCGACCGCGCAATATCCCGAGCCATCGGTGTATCTCGACCTGTCGTCACGAGCGGGCAGATTTCCTGACCGATCTCGTCCCTCGGGATGATGATTATTTTTTCAACAGGGATTTGATCGGAAATGATAGCATAGAGGTCTTCGGAGATTGCTACGACTGGGTTAACGAAGATATAACAGTACCCGAACGCTTCCGGTGATTTACCTGGCAAATGGGCAGGATGATTCCCACCGCGGACATCCCTGCCCTTTTATATATAGAGACCTTTACTGTACGTATGTCCCGCCCGGATTGACATCTGATTATAAATTTTGTATCCTGATACTTACCTAATTGTAGAGTGCACACGTATTAAAAATGAGGAAATCCCTATG
>PWNO01000248.1 GCA_003557765.1 Bacteroidales bacterium | reverse complement strand
GCCACGGCAATCACACCTTCATAATATGCGGGATAGTAAGGTGCGGAGTTGCCGCTGTTTCCTGCGGCAAAGATGGTCAGTCCGCCATCCATTACATCGCCGCCACCGTTTACATTAAAATAATCAATGGCATCCAGCACCATCTGGTCATAAAAACCCGGGCTGGTATATCCCCAGCTGTTTTGAGAGATGGCGGCCCCGTTATCGGCGGCATATACGGGTGCCAGGTGGAAGCCGCCGCTGTTAACGCCCCAGCCTGTTGACTCAAACACCTGTGCCGACATCAGGCTGATGCCCTGCTGGTCGCCCCAGCCGCCGGCTACACCGCTTACACCAACACCATTGTTGTTTACCGCAGCTACCGTGCCTGCAACGTGGGTGCCATGGTTCTCCGGCGTAACGTTCGGTGTGTGCGAAACAAAGTTATAACCTACACCTTCCCAGATATTTCCGGCCAGGTCAGGATGACCAATGGCGATGCCGCCGTCAACAATAGCCACAATGACTTCCGGACTGCCGGTTTCAATAGCCCATGCAGCCGGTAACTTGATGTCGGCACCAAAGGTGCCACCGGTTTGTCCAATATTGTGGTAATGCCACTGGGCATCAAACTGGGGATCATCAGGAAAAATCATTTTATCTCCATCGGATGAAGCCTGTCCGGGAATTGGGAAAAACGCACCGGGTTCATGCACCAACGGTGATTCGCCTATGAGTGCCTTCTTGTAGTCAGGCTCTGCAAAAGCTACTTCATTTAGCTCCTTGTATTGCTGAACCAAAGAAATGATATTCGCGTCACCATCAACAAATAGATCATACCAGAGATGAAAGCCCCATTTTCTGTGTCGCTCAGTAAAACCATTTTTTAATGCCGGCGACCCAAAGGAAGGATTTGCAGCTTTTATGCCGTGCCGTGCATTCAGGCTGTCGAGTCCTGCCAGTCCAAACCTTACATGACCTTCTTTAGAAACAGTGATCTGCATGTTGTCCAGTCGAACACCGGCAAACTCTTCGAGTTTTATCCTGAATATCTCTTTTTCGTAGGCATCTTCAGGCACAGAAGACAGGTCAATGGGTGGTCGGGCACCTTTGCTCACCGGTTTATATTGCGCAAACGCATGGCCGGTTACCAGCAAGAGGATCAAAGTCAAGAGCCAGAAATTTGCCGGCAAAAACCTGGCAACTATAGGGTGTTTGGTGCTTGTTAGTATTTTCATGAATTCATGTGTTATTTATTGTTGGCCGATCATTATTTTTTTGACTGGGAAAGCGCCGCCTTTCACCGTTACGAAATACAAGCCTGGACTTAGCAAGCCTGTTTCAATGGAAGCGCGTAATTTTCCCGTTCCGGAAACGTGTTTTGTTTTGACCTGCTGGCCCATTGGATCAGAAACGAGAATCACCACCTCTCTCCCGGTATCATTAAAAAACTCAACCCAAAACTGACTTTTTGCAGGGTTTGGATAAATGTTCAAAGCAGCTGCTCCAGGTATACTTATGGATGTTTCATCCGGGGCAAAAAATACTTCTATGCTTTGGTCGTTGGTAACATCCTGAAATGTGTAGATGCCTGTTTCGGGGTTCCACTGGGGTGTATTATCGGGGTCAATGGCTTCGTTATTGACCAAGATCTCAGCAATCCTGTATCCTTCGTCGGGAAACACGATGAACTCCTGGCTGTCGCCTCCTGCAACGCTTATTTCGCCTTCCGGTACGATGCTGCCGTTTTCATTGGCGATGGCTGTTATGATGTATATATCCGGAACAAAATGCCCTATGATTGTGCGGTCTTGTGTAACAATGAATTCATACACCGCACCGGTGTGAACAACCACATCATCTTCTGTCCAGTAATCGAGGCGGTAACCGGGGTTTGGATCACCGGTCAATACCACGACAACATAGTTCTCATATTCGCCACTCCCGTTTATTGTGCCATAGTCCGGATTGTTGGGTTCTGCTGTGATATCGAAATATTGCGTTGTACCCAGGATGCGAAAAGGGTGTTCGGAAGTGTGAACATATTCTTCATCACCGGTAATGACAGTGATCCTTAGGTGGCAGTTCTCCGAATCGTAATCGGGCACTGTCCATTGGTATCGGCCATTGTTTGGAAGGCTGTCGGCGATGAGCGTGTAAGGCCCGTCGGGTCCTGCGGGTGAGATTTCGATTTTTATCTGCGAGGCAGCAGTGCCGGGTACGGCTGATGCCCACTGTATAAAACGAACGGCGCCGGGGTAAAAGGTTTCATTGCCTTTTGGATAGAGGTTTTTGACCCACAGTTCTTCCGGCACGGTATTTTCGGCAAACACATATAACACATTTATTCTATTCCAGAATTGCGGCCCTTCCCAGGAGAGCAAAACAATATCCGCATGGCCATTTTGTGTAAGGTCGCCGCCGGTGGTAAATGCTGATGGCAGCCCAGGGCCCTGATCAACGGTAAAAACGGCATCGGGTGTCCAGTTGCTGTTGCCATCACCCAGCCAGACCTTGATGATGCCATCGCCAAAAGCCACCAGGTCGGTATACCCATTGGCATTCATGTCGAACAGCTGCGTTGCATAAAAACTGTCGGATG
>PWNO01000261.1 GCA_003557765.1 Bacteroidales bacterium | reverse complement strand
GTTCCGGGATCACATAGCCTTCTGCAGATACTGAGCGGTCAAGCAAGTCACTCACCGACTCCATCACTTGCGAAATGTCGGCAGATGGGGTCAGCTGCCTGATCTTGTCAGAGATAACCTTTAACGGGCGCACCTCCCTGCTGAATTCTTTAGCTTGTTGATCAGGTAGTATGGCTTTGTACAGCCGGTTTACATAATTACTCTGATCTAGAAAACGCCGTTTAGTGTCTTCTGTACGCACCAGGGCGTCAACGGCATCATCAAGTAGTCTAATGCGATCAAAACCTTCTGCTTCGATGATTTGCTCAAAAGAAACATCGTGCTTTTCACATAATTCTTTTGCCTCCTGCAAGGCTTGTTGCAAGGCAGCAACCAAGGTCGACTTGTCTTCAACTGGCTTTTCACCACCTCGTCCTGCACCATAAATTGCAAGTGCTTTTTCAAGGTTACGAAATACCCCAACATAATCCACGATCAATCCGCTCACCTTGTCACGATACACGCGGTTTGCCCTAGCAATGGTCTGCATCAGGGTGTGGTTGCGCATGGGCTTATCGAGGTACAGCGTTGAACAGCTGGGCACATCAAAACCTGTCATCCACATGGCACATACAAACACCAGGCGGAAAGGGTTTTCAGGGTCTTTAAACTTACTTTCCAAGTCTTCCGTTTCCATGCGCCTGCGGTGGGGCAGAATGTCCAGCCCTTTGTCGCGCATGTCAGCAATCTCGTTCTGACCTTGTGAAACAACTACCGCCATATCGGTCTCTTCCATCCAGGCAATCATTTCCTCCAGGGTGTCCCTGTCTTCCCCGTCTGTTGTTGGTATCTGCTTCTTCAGGGTAGCTAGCTTTTCAGCCCAATGCTTCTTTACCTTATCGTACATCCGCACAGCCGTTGCCTTGTCAATACAGATCATCATGGCTTTGCCACGAAAGCCCCTCGATGGAAAATGCTCTACCAGGTCTTTGGCGATGGCCTTAAGCCGATCGTTTCGGGTGATCAGGTGGTACTCCCTGGCAAACTCCCGCTCTAGTTTTTTCTCCTGCTCATCATCAAGAGCAGCCTCTTCCAGGAGCTCCTCCATCTCCTGTTTGAAATATTCATTGGTAAGCTGTAGTTCAGGAATACGGTTTTCATAGTAGAGAGGAACAGTAGCACCGTCCTCCACACTTTGCCGGAAATCATACACGCTCACGTATTCTCCAAACACCTGGCGGGTTTTTTCTTCACCCACAATGAGCGGTGTACCTGTAAACGCCAGGAAGGCGGCATTGGGAAGGGCGGTGCGCATGTTGAGGGCAAGGGTATCGTATTGACTTCGGTGTGCTTCGTCTGTTATAACTATGATGTCATCACGCTCTGAAAGTACGGGATGCTCCTCTCCCTGCTCGGTGCGAAACTTGTGTATGAGCGTGAACACATAGCGGTGGTCTTCCCTGAGCAGCTGCCGTAATTCCCTGCTGCTGGTGGCCTGGGCTTTTGTCTCCGTAACTACACCGGAGTTTACAAAATGTTTGTATATCTGCCCGTCAAGCTCCTTACGATCGGTTACCACTACGAATGTCCAGTTGCCGGGAATCTTCCTCAGCACCTTTTGAGCAAAAAACATCATGGAAACACTCTTTCCGCTGCCCTGTGTGTGCCAGAAGACCCCAAGCTTACCCTGCCTGTCGCGAATATTTTCCAGGGCTTCGATGGCATTGTTTACACCAAGGAACTGGTGGTTTTTGGTAACCAATTTGATCAGGCCGCCCTTTGTTTCCTGGAACAGCGTGAAATTTTCAAGGATATCCAGCATGTTTACCCGACTGCACACCCCCCTGAGCATGGTTTCCAGTGAGATTCTACCCTCTTCCTCTTCGCTGCCTACCTTTTTCCATTCATTAAAGTGTTCCCACCCGGATGTGATGCTGCCCACTTTACTCTGACTCCCGTTGGATAAGATAATTAGGGCATTGAACCAAAACAGTTGCGGGATGGTATCTTTGTAATCGCGGATGTTGGCGTTGTAGGCTGTTTCCAGTCTCCGGTGAGTCGCCTTGAGCTCCATCAGCAGCAGGGGAAGTCCGTTCACAAAGCCTACTAGGTCGGTTCGGCGGGTGTGCATCTCCCCGGCAATCCATAGTTGCGAACACAGCAGGAAGTCGTTGTTGGCGGCGTTGTTCCAATCTATTACACGGAGCACTTCCACCTGTTCGCCCCCTGATTCCGGGTCCATTACGGTAGTCCTGACACCGTTTTTCAGCAGTTGATACACTTCACGGTTTGCTGCAGCCATACTCATTCTGGAGCGGTCTTTGCCCAGGATGTCGATGGCTTGTGTGATGGCTTCAGGGGGCGCGTCAGGATTAAGTTTTACCAAGGCTTGTTGCAGGCGCAGGGGTAAGATCACATCTGCCTTTGTTTCCCTGCCGAGGGTGCTATGGCCATGGTCGAACTCGTGATAAGCGTTGAAAGGATCCCATCCGAGTGTATCCATCAGCTGGATGGCGGGTTGTTCAACCAGGGCGTCTTCGGTGTAGCTGTGGGGTGTCATAATTGTTCACCATTTGACATTTGCAATTCAAAAGCCTGACGCACCAGGCCTATGAT
>PWNO01000204.1 GCA_003557765.1 Bacteroidales bacterium | reverse complement strand
GTTTCTTACCGAATTAATGAAATTTTCCTATTTCAGTTATTACCTGATGATTCCGGTTGGGGCTGCTTTTCTTTATTTCAGAGGCAAAAGAAAACATTACATAAGATTTCTTTCTACTATCTGTCTTGCTTTCTTTATATCATATATTGGATTTATTCTTTTTCCCGTCCGGGGTCCCAGGCCTCAAAGTCAAACAAAATTCCATAGGTAACGCCGAACTTTTTTCCATAGTTCAGCCCAAATTTTTTTTACTGACCATCACCTCCCTTTTTCAAATTCTTTTTTCTGTAGCTTGGTCCCTTTATCTTAATGACAGTTGAATAGTGTACAACTCTGTCAATTATGGCATTGGCAAGAATGCTATCGTTAAAGATATCCGACCATTGTTCAAAAGTTTTATTCGTAGTTATTATCACAGAATTTTTTTCATAACGCTTAGATATTATTTCAAAAAAATCATCAGCGCTGTAATTGGGTAATTTTTTAAATCCCAGTTCATCCAATATCAATAAATCCGGCTTTAAATAATAATTTACTTTCTGATAGTAGCTGTTGTCTGCTTTTGAAACATGAAGATTTCTAAGCATTTCTGATACGGAGGTAAAGAGGACTTTATGTCCTTTCATTAAAGCTTTTATTCCTACCGCGATTGACAGATGGGTTTTACCTGTACCCGGGTTGCCGATAAAAACTATATTTTTCCTCTCATTAATGAAATTACAGGTAATACAATCATTTATAACTCTCTTGTTTATTGAAGGCTGAAATGAAAAGTCAAAATCCTCAATTAGTTTACGTGCCGGAAACTTAGCTTTTTTGTATCGTTTACGATAGCTGTTCTCTTGCCGGTTATTGGCTTCATCCTCAAGCAGTAGCTCTAAAAATTGCATATAGGATAAATCTTTATCTTCAGCAAAAGATATTCTTTCTTCAAACGATTTATATATTCCGGACAACTTAAAACTTCTTAGTCTTGATTTTAATGTGTTCATAATATGAGCTCCTCAAATCTGGCTGAATTCTACCGGCATATTGTAACTGCCATTATGACATATATTTTTAATTGTCGAATACTGATAAACTTCATAGGCCAACGCTCTTTTACAGGCGAGATCAACAATTTCTTTGGGATATGTTTTTGTTAGTGCTAATATTCCTTGGACAGGTCTTGACCAATCTCTGGGCTTTTTTTCAACTATCAAAAAGAACAATTGCTGGGCGTATTCACCTATTTGGGACATCTTTACCTGGTACTTTTCCTGATATTCTGTTTCTGAATGTCTTTTGTATTTCGGATAGTGACTGTCAACCGTAGAGAAGCCACCTTTGCCTTTCAATACAGAATGCAGAGCTATTTGTTTTCCTTGGTAATATATTTTAAGGAATTCTTTTCCCTGTTCAATCTCCACTTCCTTGCCTACGTATTTAAAAGGCACCGAATAATAATTGTATTCAACATAAATATGGCAGTCGTGATAAACTTTGCGTTTGCCCATTTGCGACATACTGTATTCTTCCTTTGGTAATGGCTTTAAAGCAGCCTTTTCCACGGCTTCAAACACTTCCCGGGGTATCTTCCTGGTAGTTCCGTGTACTCTTATGTTGCAGGTGTTGTCAAGCCAGTTTCTTAACTGCCTGTCATGGTCATCTTCATTTTTAAACTTGCGACCGGCATAAAAATTAATTTTTATGTATTTTATACCGGACTCTGTTTTTCCTTTATCATTTGGCTGCCTGACCCGGCAGGGCAGCGGACTGAAACCATAATGATCGGCAAAATCTTTATATTGTCTCTGATAAACCGGCTCATAAAAATTTGCCTCCAATACGGCTGCTTTCAGGTTGTCTATTTTTACGTATTTTGGCACCCCTGAAAAGTAATTAAATGCGTTCATGTGACAACGGATAAAAGTTTCCACTCGCTGATCGTATACTTTTTCATAGTAGTCGTACCTTGAATGACTAAGACGCATGTTAAAGACCCAGGTCTTGCGTCTCTTGCCGTTGTTGTCCTGTGTTAACCCCACATACCCGAAATCAACCTGCGCTTCGTCTCCGGGTTCGGTATGAATTCTTACAAATATGTTTTTGCGACTTTTAATATTTGCGCAATAATCTTTTACCGTTGAATATCCGACTGAAACCCCCATCTGAAGTAACTTCTCATGCATCCTGACGGCACTTAATTCTTCTTCAATCCATTCCATAATATGCTCCCTGTAAGGATCCAGCAGCCTGGGATGCGGTTTTTTAACCGGCCATTCCTCTCCTTTCTCTATACTGTCAATTACTTTTGCCACTGTTTTCCAGTCATGTCCGGTTAACCTGGCTATTTTGCTTTTGTTTTTGTGTCTTTTCCATAGCGTCTTTATTGTTGTGTACATTTCTACTCCTAACATTGGCTTCCTCCTTGATTATTCCATCATCAAAGAGGAATTTTACTATCTTAACGCCTATTTTTAAACTCTGGAATTTTCTCCGGCGTTTGCTATGGAATTTATTATAGCTTTGAGGCAGTGCCTACAGGATTGATTTAAAAGGCGAGTCGGTCAGGAAACAGTACAGGCCAAAAGATTTTTAAAAAAAAGTGCTTAAAACC
>PWNO01000172.1 GCA_003557765.1 Bacteroidales bacterium | reverse complement strand
TTATTGGAACACGACGAATGGCTTTATATCGGCACCAATCATGGCCTGTTTCGCACCAGCATCAAAATCAAGGGTAACAGATACCATTTTCAGGACCTTGAATTTATCCCTAAAAGCCATGGGCAGGTGTGGACGCTGATGCATATTGGAGACGACATCATCTGTGGACATAACGATGGGACCTTTCTTGTCAGGGATGATCGCCTGATTCAACTGTCTGATGTGTCTGGAGGCTGGAGCTACATTCCTTACGGGGATTATACCCTGGGTGGCATGTATACCGGTATTATCGTGCTGGAAAATGATGAGGCCGGCCAATTGCGTTTCCGCAACCTCATCGCGGATTATGCGCAGCCAACCAGGTACCTCGAAACCGATTACCTTGGCTATGTTTGGGCATCTCATCATCAACGGGGTGTTTACAGGCTTGAACTGTGTGATCAGATGCAAACTGCGTTGGAGGTGGTGCATTATCCCGACATTGATGGCAAGACCTTTAACATCAGGGTGTTTAAGATCAATAACCGCATTATTTTTGCCACCGGGGAGCATATTTATACCTTTGACTTCGTGCGCAATGAAATTGTGCCTTTCCATGCGCTTCAAGACCACATTGGAAAATACCGGAAGGCGACCCAGATCATTCCACACCAGGACAACAAATATTGGTTTGTGAAGGAGAACTCCCTGGCACTTTTTGAGGTAGGACTTGATTTTTCCGCAAACCGGCAATACGAGATCGTACACGAATCGATCAAGTTGCCCCACCGAAACATGCAGCTTGCCTTTCCTGATGAACATACGGTCATCATTCCCAATCCCTATAGCTTTGATGTGTATGATATGTGGCTTCACGGCCTGCGGGACGACAAGCACAGACTGGCCATTGACCAGCTGCGGTTTTATGGCCGGAAAGATACCATGAGCTTTGTTGAACCCACGGAAGTGCTCACCGTTCCCTGGCATGCCAACAACCTGGAGGTGTTTTTTCGTGATCCCTCCCGGTTTGCCGGATCCACTCAAGACTATGCCTACAGGATCAAAGAAATTAGTGCAACCTGGCAAACGACCACCAACGACCATTTCGCGTTCATGGAGCTGAAGCATGGCAACTACACCCTGGAGATCCGTGCAGATGAAGACCATGTGGTCAGCCAGCAGTTTGTGATCCAAACACCCTGGTTCTACTCCCATACTGCCATGGCCATCTATCTCTTTATTTTGTTTATGATCGTCTGGGGAATCTATTTATTTTTCCGTTTTGAATTGAAAAGGCATAAGGATATGGTCTTACTGGAGCTTAGCCAAAACAACCTGGAAAAAGAGCTGGATTTTAAAAGCCAGGAGCTGATGTTTACCCTGCGCCACCTGATTCAGAAAGACAATATCCTGAACAATCTGCAAAAGCACATCAAGGCGATTAAAGAACAATATGCGCGTTATCCGGTGAAGCAAATTCAGCGCATGGAAAACATTATCAATGAAAGCCTTGGTTATCAAAATGCCGAATGGGAAAATGCGGCACAGAATCTCAAATTATCCCAACAAGGCTTCTTTAAGGAATTGAAAGAAAGCTACCCGGATCTGACACCCAATGACCTGCGATTATGTGCCTACCTGCGCCTGAACCTTACCACCAAAGAGATTGCAAAACTGCTGAATATCTCCACCAGGGGCGTTGAAATCAGCCGTCACCGCTTGCGCAAAAAACTAAAGCTAAATAAGGATCAACACTTGTATGATTTTTTGATACAGGAGGAGTATAAGCTATCGGATAATCGTAAGTGAGCTCACCCCGCTTTACCCATTTTTGTTTTGTACATTTCTAACATTTTAAACCGCTGTTTAACAGGGGTTCACATTTTGTTGTTGAGGTATTGTTAAGGCTCCTTTTTTTATTTGACAAAGTGTGTGAAAACGATATACCCTCCAGGATTTGTGTTCCATGAAATCGTGTCGTAGATTTACTAAAGAATTCAGCATATGTTTTTGTCTGAAACCCTAAGTCTAGATGGTCACATTGTCAATCATTATGTAATATGGACCGCAAAACCGCTCTTTATCTGCTTTGTGCTGCGTTAATCGCTTTTATTTTTTCGTGTTCCAAGGATGATGATCCTTCCAATGACCATGGGCTCCCGGGACTCAATGATGGCTGCCCTGAAATTGTGCGCGTGGTTGAACAAGAATTGCCTGTTGATGACTTGCTGGATCTTGTGCAGGAGTATACGTTAAAATACTTTTGGGACTTTGCAGAGCCCAATTCGGGCATGGCACGTGAGCGCAACACTTCTGGTAACCTGGTTACCAGCGGAGGTACCGGTTTTGGCATCATGGCGATGATTGCCGGTGTGGAGCGAGGTTTTCTTGGCCGGGAAGAAGTGCGGGAAAGGGTGATGCAGATTGGTCACTTTTTGGAAGGAGCCGATCGTTTTCATGGTGCATGGGCACATTGGATGGATGGCACCACCGGCGCCGCCCTGCCTTTTAGCCAGAAAGACGATGGGGGAGACCTGGTGGAAACAGCCTTCCTGGTACAGGGACTTATCTCCGCGCGCGAGTATTTTGACCGCGATACCCCGGAAGAAACAGCACTCCGCGAGCTGGTTGATGACCTCTGGCATGGGGTCGACTGGCAGTGGTATACCCAGGGTGAAAATGTGTTATACTGGCATTGGTCCCCCAATTATGGTTTTGAGATGAATATGCATATCACTGGCTGGAACGAGGCAATGATCATCTATGTGCTGGCCGCAGCCTCTCCAACATACCCCATCGAACCAGAAGTTTATCACCAGGGATGGGCACGCAACGGGGCGATTAAAAACGGAAACCAATACTATTATCATGTCCTGCCCATGGGACCTCCTTTTGGTGGCCCGCTTTTCTTTGCGCATTATTCCTTCCTTGGACTTGATCCACGCGGACTGCACGACGAATATGCCGACTACTGGAAGCAAAACCGCAATCACAGCCTGATCAACCATCATTACTGCAGGGTTAATCCCGGCAATCACTGTCACTACAGTGATTCGCTCTGGGGGCTTACGGCAAGCGACGACCCCATCGTAGGTTACCAGGCACATGCCCCGCACGGATATTGGGGTGAGGATAACGGCACCATTACTCCATCCGCAGCACTGAGCTCCATGCCCTATACCCCTGAAGAAAGCCTGAAAGCACTGAACACTTTTTACTACTACTTATACGACGACCTCTGGGGTCCTTATGGCTTCTACGATGCGTTCAATTTTGATGAGAACTGGTTTGCCGACAGCTATATTGCCATCGACCAGGGACCCATCGTGGTGATGATAGAAAACTACAGAAGCGGCCTGCTTTGGGATGTCTTCATGAGAAATGAAGAAGTGAATGACGGCCTGGACATCCTTGGCTTCTACTATGAAACGGATGCTAACGAGTAAGAACCAATTATTTTTTTTACATGAAGAAATACTTACCAATTATTCCCGTACTATTGTTTCTTTTGTGTCATGGCCTCATCCATGCGCAGACAGAGATAGCGCCGCCAACCCATGCTTTTGCGCCGCAACAAACACTCACGGAATCGGATCCCCAATCTTTTCTGATCACCAATACCGGGGATGAACCTGTATGGATTCATCCTGATGACATTTTGCTTAGGGGGGCAGATGCGCAAACCATGGATTATTCCGTGCTGTCCTATAACATTGAAGCCGATGATGGAAACTGGCCGGGTCGTTTTGCCTTCATGCTGGAAAAGATCAGGGAGGTGGAAGTGGACATCATGGGGCTACAAGAAGTCTTGCAAACTGCGCATCTTGATAACCAGGCCATGCAGATGGCCGATTCGCTCGGTTTCTATTACTATTTTGATTCTGTCGACGACGAAGCCCAGGTACACCGCTACGGTAACGCGATCGTTAGCCGTTATCCCATTGAAGAGACCAATTTTCGTGCACTTGAGCCGCTGGATCGCTATCGCAACGCCATCCATGCACGGATCAACGTAAACGGACATATTGTCGACAAGTATACCACCCACCTGCATCATCATCCGCTCGACCATGACATCAGGGCAGTACAGATTGCCGACCTGTTGGATTTCATCGCAGAAACAAACAGCGGCGGATACATCTTTGTTACCGGCGACTTCAATGCGAATCCCGACTGGGATGAAATGCAGCAAATGTATGCCCCCCTGCAGGATGTATATCCGTTGTTTCATGAAAACCACCTCGATCCGGAGCATGCAACCCTTAACCACCGCATGGGGCATCAAATGCGGCGGATTGATTATGTGTTTTTCAATAAGGCCAGCATGGAAAGGCTGCTGCCCATGTCGGCGGAGATTATTATGGATCAGGAACATGAAGACCCCGAGATGGAAAATGATCACTTTGGGGTGTTTGCTGAGTTTAAACTGTTTGGTGATGATGTCGACTTTGTCTTGCATGCCTTTGAAGAAGCGGTGGAACTGGCACCCCAGGGAAGTGTTTCCGTGGAGGTAAGCTTTATGCCGCAAACCACGGGGGAAAAACAAGCAATCTTAACTGTGCAACATGATCAATATGATCGTGCAGGTCTTTATCCGGCGCTGCAAAAGGCAACAGTTAAGGACGAGCACAATGATGCGACAGCAGAAATTAGCGGTGAAGGCTTTGATGCCACCGTTTCAGATTTTCCGTGGCATGAAGACTTCAGTGACACGGAAGAAGGATCTTTGCCATTTGGCTGGACTGCCAACCAAGGGAATTGGGGAGTGCAACAATCCGCACATGCAGGAGGCGATGCCCCGGAGTTGGTTTTCTTCGGTGAACCCTCAGCAGAGGGTGTATTTTATGCCATTTCTCCGCCCATGCAAACCACCGGCCTGGATAGCATGCAGGTTAGCTTCCGGCATGTTGCCCAACCCGCGGATCATCAGGAAACGTATTCCTTGCGGTTTGTCACAATTGCTGATGATCAGGAGTATGTCGTCGCTGAGTGGACAGATGCGGGAGATATTGTTTCTGGAGACCAGGATTTCCAGATCGACAGCGGGCTGCATGGCGTTGGTGCTGACCGGCTCTATCTTGCCTGGGTCTTTGATGGCGAATCGGAGCATATAGACTTCTGGGCCATTGACAATATCGCCTTGCATGCCTTTCCCGCCTTGCAAGCTTCTCCCGCGCAACACGATTTTGGCATGCAGCAGATCCACCAGGAATCTGATTCCTTAATGATCACACTTAAAAATATTGGCGGAGGTGAGTTGTCTGTACATCCCGATGAAATGCTAATTGAAGGCGAAGGGGCAGCACAATATATACTGTATCCACAATCAGACGCGGTGCAGCTTGAAAGTGGAGACAGCACGATGATCCACGTGGTGTTTGCACCAGGGCAGACGGGTAGCCATCCTGCCTCGCTTTCCATTCATGGTCAGACAGTGGCTCTTACCGGCCAATGCTTTGATCCAACCATCACCGAACTGCCATGGGAGGAAGACTTCTCCGCCCTGGTGCAGGGAGGCGTTCCAAAGGGATGGGAAAGCGACACCAGGAACTGGGAAGCATTCAACCTGAGCAATGCCGGAGGTGAGCCGCCGGAGATGGTTTTCTGGTGGGAACCACAGAAAACCGGGCGTTTTTATTTAACCACCCCTGAGATCGAGACACACGGGATGGATAAACTGGCGCTGTCATTCAAGTACCGAGTACGAAATTTCCAGGATCCCGGCCAATACACCCTGAGTGTCATCTCCATCACCGATGGCGGCGAGGAGCATGTGATATACGAATGGGTTGACCCGGCATTCATCGAGCCAACGGAGCTTTTTGCAGCGGTCACTGCCCAGGAGCATGGCGTGGGAAGCGACAGCTTCAGGCTGGCGTGGGTCTTCGACGGCATCACCAACAATATGGTATCGTGGGATTTTGATGATATCCACTTGTCAAAGCCCGGTGACACACCGGAACCCTCCACGGATATGGGGTCCATTGATTTTGGTCAGCAGAACGTGCATACCAGCTCAGAACCAAAAAACGTCACCATACAGAACAGGGGAGGGGGTACCTGGATCATAGACATGGATGCCCTGGAGATTATCGGCAGTAATGCTGCAGACTTTAGCGTGGTGGATCTTGAGGAGCCTGTTTCACTTGGCCTTTTTGAATCTGCTGAGATCAGCGTTGTTTTTTCTCCCACAGCAACCGGACAGAGAGAAGCACAGCTCTTGATCGATGAACTCACTGTTGACCTCACAGGGTGGGGAGCGGATGCCGTAGACTACTTCATCTACAGCGACTTTACCATAGTGGAAAACGGAACGGCCTATACCAATGTGGGCGGCTTCAGAGAAGTTCCTGGATTTGCAGCAGGAAGTATTCAGGCTGCAGATCTTCAGGGGGAAGGAGCATTTGGCGGCGTGGTGCTCGAACTGGATTATGACCTGCACGGTGCGGAGGATTATACACTTTACTATATGTGGGCTTTCCCTCCCGCTGACCTCAGCGACTTTTCGCATCTCGTGGTGTACCTCAAAGCGGAAACGGAAGTGACGGGGATTACCCTGCGGCTTCAAGATGTACAAGGTTTTCAAGGTGTTGATGGAGAGAGTTTTGCCTATATGTATGCAGATACCGAATGGCAACGGTTTATGGTCGCACTGGATGACATGCAACTGGCTTCCTGGGCTGATAATCACCCCAACATGCAAGAGGTGCAGAAAATTGACATCATGTTTGAAAAAGATGTGGTGCAACCCCAGGCAGGAAAAGTATATGTCGATTTGGTGGGTTTAATAGAAGAGCCGACAGATGCCGGACAAATCCCGGAAGCATATCCGGCATTTTCTGTCTATCCAAACCCGGCCTCAGCAAAGGTTACCGTGCTGACCTCCCCCGGCGCTGAGATCACCTTCTACGACATCAACGGGAAGATGGTAAAAAGAGAAAACGCATCCGAAGACCAGCATCTTTTTGACATCTCGGGCTTACGACCCGGTGTGTATGTGGTAAAAGTCAAAAAACAGCAAGCAGTAAAAGTGCAAAGACTGTTGGTGCATTAACGGATAGGATGCAATATTGGCAATTGTTGAACTGATTGTTGAACAGCTCATGAGCTCATTCTGGACATACGAGGTGATGATTATTACCGATGGATCTTTTACTTGTGAACCTCTGTGAGAAACTAAAACGCAACGTTTTGACTAACAATATTGTATGTAATTATAAACACATGACAAAGCCTATTCAAATCATTTTTAGCCTGGGATGCATTATGCTCTTGTTCGCTGCAAGCTGCGGAAGCTTTACAAATGAAAGGCGCTTATCGGACGAAGAGCTGCTTGAGAAGACCCAGCGTTATACCCTGAAATATTTTACCGATTTTGCACATCCTGTTGCTGGCATGGCTGTGGAAAGAAGCAATGAAGACCATTATTCTAACGATGTGGTAACCACCGGCGGAACGGGCTTTGGCATTATGGCCATCATCGCTGGCACAGCGCGTGACTTCATCACCCGGGATGAGGCCCTGGCGCAGCTCACACGAATCGTTAACTTTCTGGATACCTGTGAGCGATACCATGGTGCCTGGTCGCACTGGTATTATGGATCTACGGGCAAAACACGCCCCTTCAGCGAAAAGGACAATGGCGGCGACATTGTGGAAACCGCATTCCTTATCCAGGGATTGCTCACGGCAAGAGAATATTTTTCAGAAGACAACCCGGAAGAGGAGTACCTGCGAAACACCATTACCAGGTTGTGGCATGAGGTCGACTGGACATGGTATACCCGTGGAGAAGACGTCTTATACTGGCATTGGTCGCCTGATTACCAATGGGCGATGAATCACCCTGTCCTGGGATATGATGAATGCCTGATAGCCTATGTCCTTGCCGCTTCTTCCCCAACCCATCCGATCAGACCGGAAGTATATCACAATGGATGGAAAAGTGGCGAAAATTACTATAACGGAGAAACCTATTATGGGATCAAACTTCCCCTGGGCTTCCCTTACGGAGGACCCCTGTTCTTCGCGCATTACTCTTTCCTCGGTCTGGATCCGCGTGGCCTGCACGATGAGCATACCAGCTATTGGAAACAAAACAGAAACCATAGCCTCATCAACCACAGGCACTGCATAGAGAACCCCAATGGGTTCAAAGGCTATTCTGCCGAATGCTGGGGATTGACGGCCAGCGACAATTATCAGGGTTATTCTGCACACAGCCCCACGAATGACAGGGGAGTGATCGCCCCAACCGCTGCGCTTTCCTCTTTTCCGTATACACCGGAAGAGTCAATGAAAGCCTTGCGCTTCTTTTATGAGGAAAAAGGCGACAAGCTATGGGGCGAGTATGGATTTTATGACGCCTTCTCAATCCACCATGACTGGTATGCCGATAACTACATTGCCATAGATCAGGGTCCCATCGTGGTGATGATTGAAAACTACAGGTCCGGGCTGCTATGGGAGCTCTTCATGCAAAATCCTGAAGTGCACCAGGGGTTGCGTAAACTGGGGTTTTATTATGATCACGATTAATTTGTACAGCCTGCATGATGAAGCATGAGAAAGAAAAGCATATGATGTGTAACAAAATAAACCAATTAAGATGAAAAGACAACTACTGGTATTGCTTGCTGCGGCACTTTTTACAGCCTGTAACCTTGGTGAGCCGGAACGCGAAGGATGGTTTACCGATGAGCGCACGGCAGCACGTGTGGATTCACTCATGCAACTGATGACACTGGAAGAAAAAATCGGACAGATGGTCCTTTTTACCAGTGATATGGATGTTACCGGCCCTTTCATGCGTGACCATTATGTGGAAAGCATTGAAAATGGCATGGTCGGTGCCATCTTCAACGCGTATACGGCGGAATATACCCGTGAGCTACAGCGCATTGCCGTGGAGGAAACCCGCCTGGGCATTCCCCTGCTTTTCGGGTATGACGTGGTTCACGGCCACCGTACCATTTTCCCCATTCCTTTGGGCGAAACAGCTACCTGGGACATGGAGGCCATAGAACAATCGGCGCGCATCGCGGCGGAAGAGGCCACTGCGGAAGGCTTGCACTGGACTTTTTCACCGATGATCGACGTCACTCGCGATCCTCGCTGGGGCCGTATCGCGGAAAGCTCTGGTGAAGATCCTTTTCTTACAGCCGAAGTGGCACGCGCCAAAGTGCGCGGCTACCAGGGCGATGACCTGATGGCACTGAACACCATGCTGGCAACCGCCAAGCACTTTGTTGCGTATGGTGAGCCCCAGGCCGGACGTGATTATCATACGGTGGACATTTCCGAGATCACACTCCGTAACATCTTTCTCCCTCCCTTCAAGGCTACGGTAGAAGAAGGTGCAGCCACCATCATGACTGCCTTCAACGAACTGTTTGGCGTACCCGTCACTGGCAGCGAATACCTGTTGACACAGATACTGCGTGACGAATGGAACTTCAATGGCTTTGTCGTTACCGACTATACTTCCATAAACGAGATGGTGCCCCACGGGTTTGCACGCGATGACAAACATGCCGGGGAGCTGGCAGCAAATGCAGGTGTGGATATGGACATGCAGGGTGCCGTATTCCATGATTACCTGGAAGAGCTGGTCGAAGAAGGCAAAGTGTCTGAAGCGGCCATTGATCAGGCTGTGCGCCGTATCCTGACCATGAAGTTTGAACTCGGGCTTTTCGATGACCCCTATCGTTACAGCGACCCGCAGCGCCAGGAAGAACTGGTGATGACGGAAGAGAACCTGGAGTTTGCCCGTGACTTCTCACGGAAGGCGATCGTGTTATTGAAAAATGAAGATGATGTGCTGCCGCTGTCCGACGACATCGGAAGCATTGCACTCATTGGCCCGTTGGCTGATAATCAAAGGGAAATGATTGGTTCCTGGTCTGCTGCCGGCGACTATACCCAAAGCGTAACCCTGCGGCAGGGCATTGAGAACAGGCAAGGTAATCGCACCCGCATACATTATGCCCGAGGCGCAAACATTGATGATGACGACAAAACCGGTTTTGGCGAGGCCATCGCAGCAGCGCAGCAGGCTGATGTGATCGTACTGGCCGTCGGCGAATATGCATTGCAAAGTGGTGAGGCCGCCAGCAGGGCGGATATCAGCCTGCCCGGTGTGCAGGAAGAGTTGTTCCTGGAACTCGCAAAACTGAATAAACCCATTGTGGTCGTGCTTATGAAGGGGCGTCCGCTTACGCTCGAACGCGTGGATGAAAAAGCATCGGCGATCCTGGAAACCTGGTTCCTCGGCACTACAACGGGTGATGCCATCGCAGATGTGCTGTTCGGAGATTATAACCCCTCCGGAAAATTGCCTGTGAGCTACCCAAGGCATGTGGGGCAAATCCCCATCTTCTATAACCACAAGAACACAGGGAGGCCAAAAACCGAATTCAAGTTTACCTCCAAGTACCTAGATGTGCCCAACTCACCCCTATATCCCTTT
>PWNO01000242.1 GCA_003557765.1 Bacteroidales bacterium | reverse complement strand
TGGTACCGAGAGGCATGAGTCGCGTCGCGTAGACCGGCAGCTGCGTGGTCGTGCAGGTCGCCAGGGCGACCCGGGTTCATCCCAGTTTTTTGTTTCATTGGAAGATGACCTCATGCGCGTGTTTGGCTCAGGAAGGATATCTTCGCTGATGGACCGCATGGGACTTAAGGAAGGGGAGGTGATACAGCATAGCATGATCACCAAATCCATCGAACGTGCCCAGAAAAAAGTCGAGGAAAACAACTTTGGTATAAGGAAAAGGTTGCTGGAGTATGACGACGTGATGAATGCCCAGCGCGAGGTCATTTACAAAAAAAGGAGAAATGCCCTTTTTGGGGAACGCCTTGCCGTAGACATCGCCAACATGATGTACGACACCTGTGACCAGATGATCCTTGAATACCAGGAAAATGGTGACATCGAAGGATTTTCCTTTGAACTGCTGCGCACCTTTGGGATGGAGTCACCTTTTGCTGAAAACGAATTCTTCGAAACTAAGGCGGAAAAACTTACATGCACCCTGTACGAGAAGGCACTCGTGAATTATAAGCAGAAGAGCGAACATATTGCCAATACAGCTTATCCCGTAATTAAGCAAGTGTACGAAAAGGCCTCAGAAAAGTACGAAAACATTGCCATTCCAATCACCGATGGAATGAAGACCATGAACATGATCGCCAACCTCAAAAAGGCATACGAAACCGAAGGCCGTGAGGTGATGCTGGCGATTGAAAAAGGCATTACCCTGGGTATCATTGATAACTCCTGGAAAGACCACCTGAGGGAGATGGATGACCTGAAGCAGTCGGTACAGGGTGCAGCTTATGAGCAGAAAGACCCCCTGCTGATTTATAAGTTTGAATCATTTGAGCTTTTTAAGCGCATGATAGGCAAAGTCAATAAGGACATCATTTCCTTCCTCGGAAAAGCCAGGCTGCCTGTGAAAGACCCCGCACAGATTCAACAGGGCACAGAACAACAAAGAACCGACATGAGTAAACTGAAGGAGGGCAGAAGTGACATTCCGGGAGGCAGGGGTGGCCACCAGAAAGTACAGCCCGTGAGGGTAGAGAAAAAAGTAGGAAGAAACGAACCCTGTCCGTGCGGCAGTGGCAAAAAATTCAAACAATGCCATGGAAAGGCCGGCTAGTGTTGTTTCAATGTAACTGTGTCGGTTAAGTCGCAAAAATGTTTTCTCAGCTCATAATAATGAAAAACCGCGCATAGCAATAGCTATGTAAGGATTTTATTTTGCGAAGATGAGGAAACGATCAAGACCTGTGCTGGCTAAAGTAGCCATGACATGATACCAGGCACGTAATACTTTTATGCAACAACCTATGTTTACATTTTTATGCAAGCTGCGGGTAAGGTATGCGGAAACGGACCAGATGGGTTTCGCATATTATGGCAATTATCCGCAATATTATGAAGTGGCAAGGGCGGAGGCCATGAGAGAACTGGGTATGACTTACAGGGAAATGGAAGCGCAAGGCGTGGTGATGCCGATCGCAAAGATGGATATCAAGTACATCCGACCGGCCAGGTATGACGACTTGCTGACGATCAAGACCACCGTTCCCGAGATGCCCGCATCACGCATGCACTTTCGTTATGAAATATACAATGAGGAAGGTACGCTGTTGAATATCGGCAACACCACCCTGGCCTTTCTGAACAAGGAAACCGGAAGACCATGTCCGGCGCCAAGATGGTTTACCGACAGGATGGAAGAGCAGCGCGCACGATCTTCGCAATAATCCTGCCGCAACTGGTGACTTTTTTTGATTGCAGATCTGCCAGTTATTTTACCCGTCCGTTATAGCAACTGGTCAATTCGTTAAAGAAACTGATGTTGAAGTAATAAAGTGATTATTGTTATGAAAGAAATGAAAATTGTATTAGGTGAAAATCAAATCGTTGAAGCCCACTATAAAGGACATGTGATTGTCACGGACCAACCTGAGAAAGACGGAGGCAATAACAGCCAGGCCTCACCTTTTGATCTTTTCCTGGCATCTGTCGGGACGTGTGCCGGTTACTATGTGAAATCATTTTGCAAACAACGAGGTATTCCGGACAAAGGCATTGAAATCGTACAACGCATGTATATCGATGAGATGACGCGGATGATCGGCACCATTGAAATCGATATTTTGTTGCCCCCTGATTTTCCGATGAAGTATAAGGAATCCGTGGTGAAGGCTGCTGGTGCTTGTACTGTTAAGAAACACATTGCCCAGGCACCCGAATTTATTGTAAACACGGTTTCAAAATAAGGCGGATCATGAAGACCCTTGTCATCGGAGCAAGCCCCAACCCTTTACGCTACAGCCATAAGGCCGTCAAACGCCTGCGCGAATATGACCACGAAGTGGTTGCCATTGGCAAACGGGAAACGCAAATCGAGGATGTTGATGTCATCAAGGGGACACCCCCGCTGGATGACATACATACGGTCACCCTGTACGTTGGACCACAAAATCAGGATGAATACCTGGATTATATCATATCGCTTCAACCGGAGCGTATCATATTTAACCCTGGCACATACAATGACACACTCGAAGAAATGGCCAGTAAGGCCGGCATCGAGTGTGTGGAAGATTGTACCCTGATCATGCTGAGCACGGACTCTTATTGAAATGGACAGGAGAAGCCTGCCGACTTTTCTGCATGTTGACAAGATTTATATACATCAAATAATCACGAAATTTTTCCAAATAAAATAATAATTATGGACACCCGAGATAAAGGATTCAACTCCAAGCTGATACATGCCGGCATGTTTGATGATCAGTTCGGAAGTGCCACCGTGCCAATCTATCAAACCAGCACGTTCCGATTCAAAAACGCAGACCACGGTGCAGCCTGTTTTGCAGGGGACTCGGACGGATACATTTATACCAGGCTGAATAACCCAACCATTGATTCACTGGAGAAGCTCATGGCAGAGCTAGAGAACGGTTACCGGGGCATAGCGACAAGTTCGGGTATGGGTGCAGTGAATACCATATACAGCGCCTTGTTGCAGCAGGGTGACCATATGGTGAGTACAGACGCTGTATATGGGCCCTCCAGGGTGGTGATGGAGAAGCATTACAGCAAGTATGGTATCGAGTCCACCTATATAGACACCTCCGACCCTGACATGGTTCGGCAAGCCATTCGGCCAAACACCAAAGTACTTTACGTGGAAACTCCTTCTAACCCTACCATGACGGTCACAGACCTTGAAGAGATGGTACGAATTGCCAAAGAACACAAGCTGATCACCGTGGTGGACAATACATTTTGCTCCCCTTACTTACAGAGACCCCTGGATATTGGGGTGGATGTGGTGTTTCATTCCATCACCAAGTTTTTAAATGGTCATGCGGACATTGTTGGTGGTATCATTGTGAGCAAGCGCAAGGAGCTGGACAGTCAGTTGCGACCAATGATGATCAATTTGGGTTGCAATATGGATCCGCATCAGGCATATATGGTCATCAGGGGACTGAAAACCTTGTCTTTACGGATGGACCGTTCACAGGAAAATGCACTGGCGATCGCCCGTTTCCTGCAGGATCATCCAAAGGTTGCCTGGGTCAGATATCCCGGACTGAAGAGTCATCCCCAATATGAATTGGCCAGAAAGCAAATGGACGGCCCCGGAGGCATGATCAGTTTCGAGATGAAAGACGGGCTGATGGCAGGAAAAACCCTCATGAACGAAGTCAGGCTATGCATGCTGGCAGTATCCCTGGGCGGGGTAGAAAGCCTGATACAGCATCCAGCTTCCATGACTCACTCAAAAATGGATAAGGATGCCAGGGAAAAATCCGGTATTTCTGATGGACTGGTTCGCTTTTCCGTGGGTGTCGAAAACGTTGAAGACATCCTGGCTGACCTGAATCAGGCGCTTGAAAAGGTCTAAATATGCCTTGAAATAGGCTGTTTTTATTGTGGTTGCCTGAAAAATATTCATATTTTTGCAACGAATTACAAGAAACAACACTTTTTGGAAACACACTGCCCGGGTTATTGGGCTTTCACGCTTGTTCACAAGTGTATATAACGAAGAATTGCTTCAAACTTTCATTAGTAATCAGACATTATCATGGAAAACAAGGAACAACTGAACCCTAATGCCGATGCGAATCAGGCAGGGGAAGAGCGCCTGGCCGGTAATATTTCCGGCGAAAAACAAAAAGAAGATCGTCCTGGGGAGAGCATCCCTTCTGCAGAACAACCTGAAGAAAAAAAGCAGGAAACACCTGCCCCAGTTTCCGGGAAATCCGGCGAGGATAAGTCCGAGGAAAGTGCGCCCGCAGCCGACACATCTGCAGCGGAAAAGCAGGAAACACCTGCCCCAGTTTCCGGCAAATCCGGCGAGGATAAGTCCGAGGAAAGTGCGCCTGCAGCTGACACATCTGCAACGGAAAAGCAGGAAACACCTGCTCCAGTTTCCGGCAAATCCGGCGAGGACAAGCCTATGGAGAAGACAGAAGCGGCCGAACTGGGGAAAACGTCTGCTGCTGACAAACAGAAAAAAAAGGCAGAAGATAAACAGGATGATGAAGAGGAGGAAGATGACAGCGATGCGCTGACGGAACGGTATGCAGCCATGAGTCGCGATGAGCTTGTTGCAGCGGTTGAAGAACTGGTTAATCATGATGATGTTAATTACATACGAAAGCATATTGGATTCATCAAGGCGGCTTACCGCAAACTTCTTCGTGAAGAAAACCTGGCTGCTTATGAGCAGCGGTTAGGAAAAGACGATGCTTTGGAGGAGTCTGACGCTCCGTCAGATTTGTTGACCGAGCGTTTTGATGCTGCGTTTGACAAGTATAAGGAGAAAAAAGCTGCGCACGACAGAGCACTCGAGAAGGAGATGCACGATAACCTGAGGATAAAGGAGCAGATTCTTGAGGAGTTGCGTGAGCTGATTGATTCAGAGGAAGAGCTTAAAAAGACATACGATCACTTCAACTCCCTTCAGGACCGCTGGCGTGCTGTTGGTGCAGTTCCTCGTGGTTCCAAGGGAACACTCTGGAACAACTACCATTTTTTGGTTGAGAAATTTTTTGATAAGGTAAATATCAACAAAGAGCTGAAGGACCTGGATCTTAAAAAGAACCTGGAAGCCAAAACAGAGCTTTGTGAAAAGGCCGAGGAGCTGCTTCTGGAAACAAGCATTACCAAGTCATTCCAGCAATTGCAAAAATTGCATGAGGCCTGGAAGGAAACGGGGCCGGTTCCCAAGGACAAAAAAGATGAGTTGTGGGATCGCTTTAAAGCCGCAACAGACAAACTCAATAAGCGTCGCCAGGAGCACTACGAAACCCTCCGCGAAGAACAAAATAAAAATTATGCAGCCAAGCTTGTCCTGTGCGAAAAGGCGGAAGAGTTGATTGCAAACCTTCCGGAGACACCCCGCCAATGGCAACAAAGAACGGGAGAGATCAATGAGCTGTTTAAGGTTTGGAAGTCAATTGGTTTTGCACCCAAAAAAGTGAATAATGAGGTATGGAACCGTTTCCGTTCCTCATTGGATACGTTTTTCAGCAACAAAAAGGAGTTCTTTAAAAAATACAAAGACCAGCAGAAGGAGAACTATAACCGGAAACTTAATCTTTGCATGCAGGCTGAAGCACTTAAGGACAGCGATGACTGGCGAGCAACGACAGAAAGCCTCATTGCCCTGCAAAAGGAATGGAAGGAGATCGGGCCTGTTCCCGCAAAGTTTTCAGATAAGATCTGGAAGCGTTTTCGTGAAGCATGTGATGTTTTTTTTAATAGGAAATCCGGGCATTTTGCCAATATCGGCGAAAAGCAGGAAGAAAACCTGGAAAAGAAAAAGGCGCTTGTCGAAAAGATCAAAACATATGAATATAGTGAGGATAGCAAGGAAAACCTTGACATCCTGAAAGACTTTCAGCGTCAGTGGATGGATATCGGTCATGTGCCTATCAAGCAGAAGGATAAGATACAGGCAGAGTTCAGAAAAGCCATTGATGAGCAGTTTGATAAACTCAAGCTGAACAAAAAAGCCAAGAGCACCCTCTCGTTCAGGTCAAAAATCGAGAACCTTAAAGGCGCACCCAACGCCGGAAACATCATTCAGAAAGAAAGAAATTTCCTGGCGAACAAGATCAAAAACCTGGAAGGTGACATCCAGGTATTGGAAAACAATATTGGCTTCTTTGCTTCTTCCAAAAAAGCAGATGTGCTGAAAGCGGAGTTTGAAGAGAAAATTGAGAAGGCACGTAATGAGATTACGCTGCTGAGGGAAAAGATGAAGATTCTGGCTGACAGCTAATTTCTGATTTTTTGTATATTTGTCAGGTAACACATTGATAAAACGCGCTCATCATGCCCAAAAAAGTGTTGCTGACATGCTTAATCTGCTTTGCCACAGCGATTCTGCCTCTTCATGCGGTTGACTTTGGTGTCAGGGGTGGACTAAATTTCTCTTCGGTGCCCTCATCCAACGAGTTTACACTCTTTAGTAACGGATGGACTAATCATATGCTGGAAGTTCCCGAAAGCAGCCATACCGGATTTCACTTTGGTGTCTTTGCAAATTTTTCTTATGCCAGTTTTTTTGTGCAGCCTGAATTTCTCTTTGAAGAAACAGGTCAGGAACTGCTGCTCATTAGCCAGAACATCACGCTAGAGAATCCTGAAATCATCAGTTTTACCCCAAAATTCAGCAATATTAAAATCCCGGTTACCGCAGGAATCGAATTTGGTTTTCTGCGTATCGGGGCCGGCCCTTATTATGCCTATATGTTGGATAACACCCGGGGATTCTATAATTTCATTGCTTTAGATGATGGGCTATCTTTTAATTACAAAGATTCCAGGATGGGCTACCAGGCCATGGCCGGTATCAGGATAGGAAATATCAGCCTGGATTACAGACTTGAGGGTTCAATCAGCCGGCTGGGTGATGGCATTGACATCGGTGGTGCTTATGCTGATTTTAACATCCGGCAGAGGCAGCATATCATCAGTCTTGGCATTGTGATCTTCTGATTTGCTGGAAGATCATCATTGATCCATTAGGCGTGGATTAGCTCTTTTCGCCTATCGGAAAATAATCGCTTTTACCGGCGATATCCGGGAAATAATGTAGGATGGGATAATGAGCATGGCCATTGAGATAACAAAACTGCCTAAGTTGAGCAATAAGATGTGGCTCAGACGCATATTGACCGGGACTTCAGATACATAATAGGATTCCGGAGAAAGGCTTATCAGCCCTGTGTAAGCTTGAACAATACATAGTCCGATCCCAATCAGGTTTCCCCACAATAACCCCCGTGAGATCAGCATGGCTGCATGATAGAGAAATACATTTCTGATCATAGTATTTCTGGCGCCAAGTGCTTTCAGTATCCCAATGGCATTTGTTTTTTCCAGCACCGTGATCAGCAGGGTGGTGATCATGTTGATTCCTGCGACCAAAATCATCAGGACGATGATCACATATACGTTCATGTCCAGCAATGCGAGCCAGTCAAATATCTGTGGATAAAGCTGCCTGATGCTTTGCGCGTCCAGGTGATAGGGGATTATGTTCAGGGTTTTTTGGGTGATTTCCTGAATGTCATTAAAATGATTGACCAGTACCTCATATCCCCCAATCTGGTCTTCCTCCCAGTTATTGAGTGACTGCACGTGCCTGATATCGCCTAACACAAATACACGGTCCAACTCTTCCAGTCCGGTATCGTAAATCCCTGTGATGTGTAATCTTCTTATGCGCGGAGGATCCTGGATGAAATAGATGAAGAGGTCATCTCCTGTATCCAGCATGAGTCTGCGTGCAATGAAGCCGGAGATGATAACACCGTCCGAACGCGTGGTATCATCCATATGGAGCGTATTCCCGCTCACCAGCCTTTCACGAAAAAAGGACCAGTCAAAATCGGGGCCTATGCCTTTGAGAATCACTCCGTGGATGTCATCATCGGTTTTGATGATGCCCGGTTTGGTGGCAAATCGTTGAATATGCCGGACACCTTCGGTTTCCCTTAGATCATCTAAAAAAGCCTGGCCACTTCTGATCGGCTGGGCCTCGAAAGACACGTTGTAGTCGTAATTGGTTATCTGGATATGCGAACCAAAGCCGATCACTTTTTCGCGAATCTCGTGCTGAAAGCCGGTGACTACGGCCATAGATACGATCATTACGGCCAAACCTAAGGCGATGCTGATCATGGCAATCTTCCTGATCAGGGCAATGTATGTTTTCCCCTTACGGGCACCGCCAAGGCGTCTGGCTATATATAATGGTATATTCAAGGCAAATGATTTTTACCAAAAGTAGCACTTTTAGCTGACTTGGAAAACCAGTCGATCACCTTCTATATCAATCTTGATGGTGTCACCGGCCTTGAAGTTTCCTGCGAGGATTTCCACGGAAAGTTTGTTTAGCACGTGTCGCTGGATGATGCGTTTCAGTGGCCTTGCGCCAAACTGCGGATCAAACCCCGCTTCCGCAATCCAATCTGCAGCTGCATGAGTAAGTTCAACCCGCATGTCATTGTCCTCCAGCATGTCTTTTACGTATTCCATCTGTAAGGATACAATGCCCCGTATCTCATCTCTTGTCAACGGCTTAAACATAATGGTTTCATCGATGCGGTTCAGGAACTCAGGGCGGATGCTGCGTTTGAGCAGGTCAAACACATCCTGACGGCATTGATCAATAACCGCTTCCCTGTTTTCATCAGTCATCTTTTCCATTTGTTCCTGAATCAGTCCGGACCCTACGTTGGAAGTCATAATGATGATGGTATTTTTAAAGTCTGCTGTTCGCCCCTTATTGTCCGTCAGCCGACCATCTTCCAGAACCTGCAGCAGGATGTTGAACACATCCGGATGCGCCTTTTCAATTTCATCAAGCAGAATAACAGAATAGGGCTTGCGCCTGACTGATTCGGTCAGCTGACCGCTTTCTTCGTAACCCACGTATCCGGGAGGTGCGCCGATGAGCCTGCTCACGGCGTGGCGTTCCTGGTATTCAGACATGTCGATGCGCACCATGGCATTTTCATCATCAAAGAGAAACTCTGCCAGCGCTTTGGCAAGTTCAGTTTTTCCTACGCCCGTGGTGCCTAAAAAAATGAAGGAGCCAACAGGACGTTTGGGATCCTGCAGGCCCGCACGGCTTCTGCGTATAGCGTCGGAAACAGCTTCGATGGCCTCATCCTGACCGACAACACGTTTGTGCAGCTCATCCTCAAGCTTGAGCAGTTTTTCCCGTTCACCCTGAAGCATGCGGTTCACAGGTATGCCCGTCCAGCGCGATACCACATCTGCGATGTCTTCTGCACTTACCTCTTCTTTAATCAATGCACTTTCTGCCTGCATCTCACGCAGCTTCTGATGAAGGTCCTGCAGTTTTTTCTCAGACTCCTTGATACGGCCATAGCGGATTTCAGCCACTTTACCAAAATCCCCGCTTCGCTCAGCCTGCTCGGCTTCAAAGCGATACTTCTCAATGGCAGCTTTATTTTTCTGAATCTCATCAACCACAGCCTTCTCGTCTTCCCATTGGGCCTTAAGCTTGTTTTTCTCTTCCTGCAGATTCGCCAATTCTTCCGTGAGGATCTTCAGCTTTGCCTCATCCTTTTCGCGCTTAATGGCTTCCCGTTCAATTTCCAGTTGCCTGATCTTGCGCTCAGCCTCGTCCAGCTCTTCCGGCACCGAATTCATCTCCAGTCGTAACTTGGAAGCGGCCTCATCCACCAGGTCAATGGCTTTATCCGGGAGAAAGCGGTCTGATATGTATCGATGGGAAAGCTCTACCGCCGAAATAATAGCTTCATCTTTGATACGTACCTGATGGTGGGTTTCGTATCGTTCCTTAAGGCCGCGCAGAATACTTATCGCATCAGGCCTGGAAGGCTCATCCACCATGACGATCTGGAAGCGCCGCTCCAATGCTTTGTCCTTTTCAAAATACCGCTGATACTCCTTAAGCGTAGTTGCGCCAATGGCACGTAGCTCACCCTTAGCCAGTGCAGGCTTCAATATGTTTGCCGCATCCATGGCACCTTCACCGGCAGCTCCGGCACCTACCAGCGTGTGGATCTCGTCAATGAACAAGATATATTCACCGTCAGAAGCTACCACTTCTTTCACCACTGCTTTGATGCGCTCCTCAAATTCACCCTTGTATTTGGCACCAGCGATAAGTGCACCCATGTCAAGAGAAAAGACCTTTTTCGACTTCAGGTTTTCAGGTACATCGCCATTGATGATCCGGTGTGCAAGACCCTCTGCTATCGCAGTTTTTCCCACGCCTGGTTCACCAATGAGGATGGGGTTGTTCTTGGTTCGCCGCGATAAGATCTGAAGGATTCTACGTATCTCCTCATCGCGGCCGATCACCGGATCCAGTTTGCCGTTTTGTGCCAGGTCATTCAGGTTGTTAGCGTAACGGTTGAGCGCATTCAAACGCTCT
>PWNO01000032.1 GCA_003557765.1 Bacteroidales bacterium | reverse complement strand
TGGGAAGTGGCATTTTTGATCCTGATGCCATTGCCGTGCTGGAAGAAACCCGGCTTAGCAACAAAGTGTTGCTGGAGATGATGCACAGGCTCTGTTATTTTTATGATGATGCGCGTAAAACTATGGTAAGGGTCAACTATGGCGACCTCGACGTGGAGGAGTTTGGTTCGGTATATGAAGGTCTGCTGGAATACCAGCCGGTTTATAATCAAAATAATGGAAAGCCGGCTTTTAGCTTTGAAGCGGGCACGGGCCGGTCATCTTCAGGATCACACTACACCCCGGAAGAGCTTGTGAGGCCGCTCATTCAACATTCACTGCAATATATTATTGATGACTGTTTAAAGAAGCCGCATGAGCGTTTGCAGATCGCTGCCAACCAGATGCCCGCCAAGGCTATGCAAGAAAAGGCTTTACTCAACATCAAGGTATGCGACGTTGCCTGCGGTAGCGGGCATATCCTGCTCAGCGCTGCCCGCCGCATTGCCACCGAGCTTGCCAGGGTGCGTACCGGCGAGGACCAACCCTCGCCCCCTGCCATGCGCCAGGCCATTCGCGATGCCATCAGGCATTGCATCTATGGTGTTGACAAAAACCCCTTAGCCGTAGAACTCTGTAAAGTAGCCCTTTGGTTGGAAGCACATAACCCAGGGGAGCCCCTTAACTTTCTTGATCACAAGATCAAATGCGGCGACAGCATCGTGGGGCTGGCGCATCGCGAAGAGCTTGACAGGGGCATTGCCGATGAAGCTTTTGAGTCACTGCCTGGCGATGACAAGTCGATTGCAGCAGCTTTCCGGAATCTCAATAAGAAAGAGCGCAAGGAGCGTGATGTGAAGGAGACCCAGCTTGCTGCTGAATTTGAGGGAAATGCCACAGCCAGTGCAAAGGAAGCCATGGAAGCCTTTACCGGTTTTGCCAGTTTGCCCGAAAGAACCCCAGAAGAAATTGCTCGAAAACAGCAAGCGTATCAGAAATTTCTGGATGGCAGGGGACACCAATGGCTAAAGCTAATGGCTGACCTACAGGTTGCACAGTTCTTTATCCCGAAAATCGCCGAAAACAAGGACTACCTAATTACGGATGCTTCTTACCGTCAGATACTGGCCGGTTACAAAGGCTGGCAAAGCCGTCAATCAGCTAAGGCTAGCGTGCTGGCACAAGAAAAGCGGTTTTTCCATTGGTTTGTAGAGTTCCCGGAGGTGTTTGCAGAGGGTGGATTTGATTGTATATTAGGGAATCCGCCGTTTTTAGGTGGGCAGAAACTCTCCGGCACTTTTGGTAATGATTTTCTGGAATACCTGAAAAATCAATACAATCCTATTGGTTCTGTTGACTTGGTAACCTATTTTTTCAGAAGAATTTTCGGCATTATCAAGCACAAAGGTTTCCTGTCGCTGATTTCCACCAATACCATTGCACAAGGCAGGGCAAGAGAAGATGGTCTGGATGTGATTACCAAGCAGGGCGGCTCAATTAACCATGCAGTAAAAAGTATGCGATGGCCTGGTCAGGCTGCTGTAGAAGTTGCATTGGTAACTATTACAAGGCAAGCTTGGGATGGTCCATTTTTTCTTGCCGGTAAAGAAGTAAAAAGAATAACCCCTTACCTGGATGATGCTGATACGGTCGGCAATCCCTTCCCGCTTAAACAAAATGAGGGAAAAAGTTTTCAAGGAAGCATAGTGTTAGGCAAAGGTTTTATTCTTAAACCGGAAGCAGCAGCAGCCTTAATTACCAAAGACCTCAGAAACAAGGAGGTGCTTTTCCCCTATCTTAATGGTGATGACCTGAACAATAACCCTGATCAAAGCCCTAGCCGCTGGGTGATCAACTTCTTTGACTGGCCTGAAGAAAATGCCAAAACATATCCTGATTGCTTTGAAATTGTGGAACGGTTGGTTAAACCGGAACGATTGCAAATGAAAGGCGATCGAGGCGCTAAATTTTGGTGGCAGTTTTTACGGCTACGGAATGAACTCTATCAAACCATTGCCCCAATGGAAAGAGTTTTGGTGGTGGCGCGAATAAGCAAGACAGTTGGTTTTAGTTTTGTTGAAAAACGAGAAGTATTTGCAGACGCATTGGTTGTGTTTCCCCAACAAGACCCCAGATTTTTTATTGAGTTACAATCCTCTATTCATAATGCATGGGCTTGGAATTATTGCACAACAATGAAGAGCGACCTAAACTATACTCCTGGACAAACTTTCGAAACCTTCCCCTTTCAAAAAAAACTCACATCTAAGCAGGAGCAACAGTTAGAAACATTGGGCGAAACCTACCACGAACACCGTCGCCTGCTCATGCTTTCCATTAAATTGGGTTTAACCAAAACCTACAATGCCTTCCATGCTCCAGAGATTCAGCCGGGCATCACTACTAAAGAGCTTGCCAGGCTGGATAAAAAAGCTGTGGAGAAACAATACGGTAAAGAGTTATGGAACTTATGGAAACACCTGCAAAAGACCGAAGGTACCTGTACCCTGGAGGAGGCCATCGAGGGCATTGTAAAGCTGCGCGAACTGCACGTGGAGATGGATGAGGCGGTGCTGGAGGCTTATGGGTGGGGCTTCGACTCCGCTCAGCCTGACGGGGGGCAAAGAACTCAGC
>PWNO01000301.1 GCA_003557765.1 Bacteroidales bacterium | reverse complement strand
CTCCGGCTGATATTTCCGAGGCTCCGTTGGTAATGAATATTTTTGATCCGTGAATGACCCATTCTCCGTTTATGAGCTCGGCTTTTGTCTTGCTACCGCGGGAATCAGAACCTGCTTCCGTCTCAGTCAGTCCGAATGCCCACAGTGCCCCTCCTGTGCAGAGAGGTGGCAGATACCTGTTTTTCTGGTCCTCACTGCCGAAGTAATAGATGGGGCCTATACCCAGAGAGTTATGGGCTGCCAGAGTTGCTGCATGTGAACCGTCAACCCGCGCAAGTTCTTCTACTGCAATAATATAGGAAAGGGTGTCCATGCCCGAACCTCCGTACTTTTCAGGAATATTCATTCCGAAAAGCCCTATTTCGCCCATCTTTTTTGTTATCTCTACAGAAAAACTCTCTTTTTCATCAAGCTCAGATGCAAGAGGTTGTATCTCTTTCTCAGCAAAACTTCTGACGGTTTCTCTTATCAAATCGTGTTCTTCACCTGGATCAAAGTGCATAATAGTGTATGTTTAAGATTTTAACTTCATGTTGTTTGATTATTTTGAAAAAGAATAAGCGGTAAGGAGCCGTCAATAAGTTCGCCCTCTTTGACACTGATGCTTTCAATAATTCCATCTTCGGGAGCTTTGATACTGTTCTCCATTTTCATTGATTCTATTATCAGTAGTGTATCTCCTTTTTTTACCACTGATCCGGCAGATTCATTCACTTTCACTATCCTCCCTGGCATTGGAGAATAGATAGCTCCCGATCCTGAAAGTGTCTCATCCTTTGAGGGAAGAAAAATCTCCTTCTTTTTTAAAAAATCAAACCGTCTGAAAAAATAATCAAACCCCCTGCAGGTTACCCGGAATTGTCCTTCACTGTTTACTGAAATAAACACAATATAATACTCGTTTTTAAATTCCAGCTTCATCCGCTTGTTTTCAAAATTGTATTTTCCTGTAAATTCCTCACCACTTAGAATAAGTTGATAATCATTGCCGGAAACCATTATTATTGTTGCATCAACAATTTCACCCTCAAAGCAGAATCTTAATTTTTTCTCTTCGCGCCAGTAACCTAAATTATCCCACAGAAGGTTTCTTCCGGTTTTTCTTTCCAGACTTGCAATAATCGCTCCAATGGCTGGTACCTGCCAGGGGTTCATGCTTTTTATCATGTTTTCGGCTTCGATAATTCTGCCGGCATTCTCCTCGCACCAGGTGGTTGAAAAGCTGGCTGTTTTAAAATCATCATTGTGCATCAGGCTCTGAAGGAAACTTATGTTGGTCTTTATTCCATGTATACCATAGTTTCCCAGCGCAAGAACCATCTTTTCCCTTGCATCTTCCCTGTTTTTGCCATGGGTGATGAGTTTGCTTATCAACGGATCGTAATTTCCGCTTACTTCATCTTCATGGTCGTATGCAGAGTCTACACGAACTCCTTTACCTTCAGGCTGATGGTAACAGGTCATTTTCCCCGGGTGGGGAATAAAACCTGCAGCAGGGTCCTCTGCATAGATGCGGCATTCAATAGCATGGCCGTCGATCCCTTTATCTCTTAAATCAATTCGTAGTTTATGTCCTGCAGCTATATGAATCTGTTCCTCAACTATGTCGGTGTTTGTAATAAATTCAGTTGCCGGATGTTCAACCTGGATCCTTGTGTTCATCTCAAGGAAATAGAAATTTCCATGCCGGTCCGCCAAAAACTCAATTGTACCTGCATTCCTGTAATTAATTGCCCGGGCAAGCTTAAGGGCTGCATCACCCAGATCCTTTCGCATTTTATCGTTAACCGAAGGTGATGGAGATTCTTCGACTATCTTTTGATATCTTCTCTGAATGGAGCACTCTCTTTCAAAGAGGTGGATAACATTTCCATGGTTGTCAGCCAGCAGTTGCACTTCGATATGTCTGGGGCTGTCGATATATTGCTCAAGAAAGACCATCCCATTTCCAAAATAAGCTTCTGCCTCTCTTCGGGTAGCTTCAATGGCATCCTGAAGGTTTTCTTTTGAGTGTACGATCCTCATACCTTTGCCTCCTCCGCCTGCAGCTGCTTTAACCAGCACCGGAAATTTCATCCCGGCACCTTTTAATAGCAGCTCATTGACCGTACCGGTGTACCCTTCAACAACAGGCAGACCTGCATTGATTGCCGACTCCCTTGCGAGGGTCTTATTGCCCATTAGTGCAATTGTTTCACTTCGGGGACCGATAAATATGATACCCGCTTTTTCACAGGCTTCAGCAAAGTTCTCATTTTCGCTCATAAATCCGTAGCCCGGATGGATTGCCGGGGATCCCGTTTCCCTGGCAATGGAAATGATCTGGTCCGCATTCAGATAGGTTTCTGCAAGAGAGCTGCCCTTTAGCTCCCGAGCCTCATCTGCCATCCTTACATGGAGCGTATCACGTTCCCCGGCCGCATATACTGCAACAGTTGTAATACCCATTTTACCAGCAGTCCGTATAATCCTTACGGCTATTTCTCCTCTGTTGGCAATAAGTATTTTTGGAAACAACTGCATATTCATTTTTCTGGAGTGATCTGTCCGTTTTGATCATTATTTATTTCTGTCCATCGCGGCTTTCTTTTTTCAAGGAAGGCTGCCATCCCTT
>PWNO01000006.1 GCA_003557765.1 Bacteroidales bacterium | reverse complement strand
CGGATGTTTTGGTAACAGTAAGTTCCGCAACCGGATCGGTGGTGATGGTCTCGGTATCGTCATCTTCAACCGGATCATCATTTGGATCCAGACCTGTGGCTGCAACACTGTTCAGCACACTTCCTGCATCCAGGTCAGCCTGGGTAATCACATAAGTGGCGGTGAAGGTTTCGCTTTCACCGGGCGCGAGGCTTGCAATGAACCACGCGTCGCCGGTGAGGTCATCCACCACATCGATGTCGGTGATGGTGGCGTTGCCGGTGTTTTCGACCACGATGGTGTAGGTTATCACTTGTCCGACGGCATCAAACATTTGCAGATCGGCGGTCTTTGTCACAGACAGTTCGGATTCACAGAATGTATCTACACATACTTCTTCAACAGGAGATCCCCATGGGGTAACATCAGGGTTACCGGAATATTCCCAGTTTAACTGAACAACATTTTCAATAGAGGGTGCGGACTCAGCAGATCGATTCATATTATTGTCTGCAGGGTTTTTAAAACCAGGTTGAAAAAGATTGTTAAAGTCAAATTCCATACCCGCGAAATGGTCAAATGTTCCGGCTATCGGGGTGGATTTGTCTCCTGATGGGGCAACGACAGTAATTACCACTCCGTCGCTACCAGCCAGGAAGCCACCATTTTCCGGATCTTCTTCCAGATCCCACACAACACTTGGGCAAAAATTATCAACACCAAAGGCATCCGGGTCTTTAATGTTAAAGCAAATACTATATAGTCTTGTCCAGTCTGTTGTGGAGATAAAAATGGGGTCAGCTCCAGGAACGACAAATTGCATGGCGCCATTCACATAGGTTGCTGCACCGCCAAAATTGAATAAACCCGGCCCGCTATTTGGGTTACCGGTGTTTACAAAGGGTGGATTCGGATTAACAGCATTATAACCTTCCTCAAAATCAACAAAAGCTACAAATTCAAGTACGTCGTCATCAAAAAAGAAACGCACGTTCATTCCAAACAGTTGCTGATCGGGAATGTCGGATTGAAACTCCACATCAAGACAATAGGATTGTGTGTCGCAATCAAATTCGGGTGTAGCAAAACGAACCGTGATCGTTGGTGTTTCAGAAAACCCTTTCATCCCAAAAAACAACAGGAAAGAAAAAATTGCCATGAGTAATTTCCAGTCCGGATATTGTTTGTGAAGCTTACCCCATTTATTATATGTTGAACTTTTCATGAGTATGGTTCTTTATACGGGTCTTAAAATGTTCTTTTATTTCTGTCTGTTTGTGATGTCTTTAATCTCTTGGAACACTGGTAAACTTTCCGTTGTTCAGTTCCCATAGTGTTCGGTCATTGAAGTTGGTATCGGCATTCATGTTATAATCACCATTTCTGTATCTTGCAAAAACACCATTTTCAGTTTCCCAGAACACTCTGTCATCAAAGTTGATATCAGTATCGGCTTGCGGGCCTGCTGCCTGCTCACCGTTGCCTCCAAACATTGCAAACACCCCTGGCAAAATTTCTTTCTGACTAACAAATGTACCAAACTCAAAGGGATCATCAATGTATCCCTGCTGGGATCTGAAGTCATAGGTTATTTTGCCATCGATCACATCTATTGCTTCATGAGACATGACGATCAGGTGGTTTCGGTGTTCGACAACCAAATAGTAGCTACCATTCAGGTCAATGTTGCAGCAAGCGAATCCGCCATTCACAAATTCTATTGTGCCATCATTATGCAATAATGCCGCAGCCTGGCATACAGGACCACCTGTTCCATCAGGATCTTCCCTGAGTGAAACAAGCACCCAGTCAACAACGGTTTCCGGATAACCTGCTTTGCCATTAGAGATGTCTCCTTGTGAATCAAAGGCATCTCCTTCATTGCCATCATAATTCCATGGTTCCACGTTGTAAGGCTGACCTGGTGGTGTATAGTGTTCTCCGAAGAACAGATCGTTAAATGTTTGGCCGGGCAGCACACCGAGGTCATTCAAAGAGGTTCTCATCGGTAGGGTGTATGATTCGAACCCACCCGGATCAATAGCAGAACCTTCGAGATAGACCCATGCTTCGATTTGGATACATGTTGACGTGATGGTTTCATCGTCGCTGTCGGTGACGTTGTCGTCGTTCGGATCTGTACCGCTGGCTATGGCTGTGTTCAGCACGCTACCATTATCCAGGTCGTTCTGGGTTATGGTGTAAGTGGCGATAAATGTTTCACTGTCGCCGGGCACCAGGCTTGCGACCGTCCAGCTGTCACCTGTGAGGTCATCCACTACATCGATATCGGTGATGGTGACGTTGCCGGTGTTTTCGACCGCGATGGTGTAGGTGATCACATCGCCTACACTGGCATAAGTGGCCTCGGTAGCAACCTTAGTAATGAAAATATTAGGATCCTGCGTAATCGGGGTTACCGTTGGATCGTCATCTCCGTCAGCTGTGCTTGTGTCATCTGACAGGTCATCAACCTCAGTTCCATCCGGGCCTTCGGCTTCTGCCAGTGCCTGGTTGGTTACCCCACCGGCATCGATATCCGCCTGTGTTACGGTGTAAACAGCCTGGTAAGTGGCTGCTTCGCCGACCAATAGCGTGCCCTGAGCACTTCCCATGGAAGCACTCTGGAATGCGGGT
>PWNO01000210.1 GCA_003557765.1 Bacteroidales bacterium | reverse complement strand
CATAAAAGCTTTTCAGGGTATTGACATCCGTTGGCCGGGTAAGATAGGTGACCGCGAGCCATACCAGGGTCGACCAGGCCACGATGATGATCAGGGTGCTTTCATAGCTCAGGCCATAACGAAAAACAAGCAATGGATAGATGGCATAGGGCGCAATCATGGCAGCGATCTCCGACCAGGCATTGATTCGCCACCAGAACCAGCGCAACAGCAAAACCAAACCGATACCCCCGCTACAGGCAAGGATAAAGCGCCAGGCATCGCTGATCATTTCAAATTGTGTGGTGACGATCAGTGAGAACAACATCAGGATCACGGTGGTGATGCGCGACACTTTCACGTAATAGCGTTCGCTGGCGCCGGGCTTGATGAACGGCCTGAACAGGTCATTGACAATGTAAGATGCACCCCATACGGTTTGCGACGACATGGTGGACATATAGGCCGAAAAGAAGGCTGCCAGCAGGAGACCCAACAAGCCAGTGGGAAGCAGGTCACGGATGACCATCACGTAGGTGGCGCCTTTGTCTGCTTCATGCGGATACAGTACCAGGGCGACCAGGGCCACGATGATCCAGGGCCAGGGTCGGATGGCAAAATGTGCCACCTGAAACCACAAGGTGGCTATGAGGGAATGCTTTTCATCCTTAGCAGACATCATGCGCTGGGCCACATAGCCACCACCGCCTGGCTCAGCCCCCGGGTACCAGCTTGCCCACCACTGCACACCAAGGTAAGCCACCAGCGCTACCACTCCCATCTGCAACATGGTCTGGCCATTGTCTATGGCGTTTTCGCCAGAAACGACCGGAAAAAAGGCAAACACCCGACCGGCATCAGCAAGCTGCGTCTGCAAGCCCGAAATGCCACCCACATGATCCAAGGCAATGAAGGCAAGGATGATGCTCCCTCCCATCGCAATCACAAACTGAAAAGTGTCTGTGACCGTAACCCCCCAAAGTCCTGCCAAGGCTGAATACAGTGCAACAAAAGCCATCATCAGGCCAACCATCATCAAGTGGGAAGAAAGTACCAGTCCGCCAATGGTGATCTGAGAGAGACCGAACAAGGATAAATCGGGGAACATCACTTCCAGGATTTTAACCATGGCCAGGTTGACCCACGCCATCACCACGGCATTCATAAATATGCCGATATACACGGCACGAAAGCCCCTCAGAAAACGCGCGGGCTTGCCTGAGTAACGAATGGACACAAACTCTGCGTCCGTCATGATATTTGCCCGCCGCCACAAACGGGCAAAGAAAAAGACTGTCAGCATCCCGCCAAAAAGCATATTCCACCATAGCCAGTTGCCGCTGATCCCGCTTTCAGCGACCAGTTCAGTCACAGCCAATGGCGTATCAGCAGCAAAAGTGGTTGCTACCATACTGGTTCCTGCAACATACCAGGGCAGGTTACGGCCCGAGAGGAAAAATTCGCGGGTGTTTCGGCTGGCCCGCCGGCTCAGATACAAGCCGATCCCAATGCTGATTAGCAAAAAGGATGTAATCACAATCCAGTCAATCAGGTGGAGGTGCATGGCAGAATGATTTATAATGTGCCTAACCTGTATTATTTATGCAGGTAAAATCTTTTATGGCAAAAATAACAGGCTTCAAATATAAAGATTGTTGCCGGTCCTTTGCAAAATAAAGAACCGGAAGCACATGTGCTTAAAGACAGGGATATACAACAACCTCATTGTACGAATAGAAAAATTTGAATATATTTGTTCCTTATCGCATATTATCCACCCGAATTATTCATTAAAGCCATGATCAGATGATGTTACTTGAAATCAACGTGCAGGAGCTGCTGGATGCCGCAGTCAACTTTTTGGCCATTTACGGTTTACGTTTTATCGTTGCCGTTGTTTTACTCATCATAGGTTTATGGCTTTCTGGCAAAGCCAGCCGGATGTTTTACCGGATGATGGAAAAAAGAGAGGTGGACCCCTCGCTCCGAAGCTTTATGAAAAGCTTAGTGGGCGCGCTACTCAGGATACTTGTGATCATCACCATCCTTACCCTGGTCGGTGTGCCAATGACCTCTTTCATCGCTATCCTGGGTGCTGCTGGCCTTGCTGTCGGACTTGCGCTTTCCGGCACTTTGCAAAACTTTGCCGGTGGGGTACTTCTGCTGATCATTAAGCCTTTCAAAGTAGGCGATTTTATTGAAGCACAAGGGTTTATGGGAACAGTCAAAGATATTCAGATTTTTCACACTGTACTTCAAACCATTGATAATGTAATTATTACTGTTCCCAACGGGGGGTTGAGCACGGGGAGTGTAACAAACTATTCCATTAACCCCACGCGTCGTGGCCAGTGGGTGTTTGGCATTGCTTACGGAGACAGTGTCGAAACAGCCAAAAAAGCGATCAGGGGCGTGTTAGAAAATGATTCGCGCGTGCTGAACGACCCCGAACCAATGATCTTTCTTTCCAAACTAAATGACAGTTCCGTGGACATCACCGTAAGGGCCTGGGCGAAGGCAGAAGATTTCTGGCCCTTCAGTTTTGCCATCCACGAAAAAGTATACGATGCCTTTCAAAAAGCTGGCATCAACATTCCATTTCCCCAAATGGACGTGCACCTTCACAAAAAGGACAAATGATGATT
>PWNO01000186.1 GCA_003557765.1 Bacteroidales bacterium | reverse complement strand
GAAAACAATATTGTAGCGTGTGGGGCCGGTGATACAATTCAGGAAGCGGCAGCGCCGGCGGAATACGATACCCGCGGGACAAAAATTTATTTTTTAGCATTTGGGTGGCAGGGTATCCAGTGTATTGAGGCGGATAGCTCTCAACCGGGCGTAAATCCCCTTGATCCGGCACATGTTCTGCAATCGATCAAAAAACTACGAGCACGCGAGCATAATTCAAGAATTATTATAGCAATGCACTGGGGATATGAGCTTGAATTGTATCCGTTACCGATGCACAGGCAACTGGCATTTGCGGCCATTGATTCGGGTGCCGATGCAATAATCGGATGCCACAGTCACCGTGTACAGGGAATCGAGTTCTATAAAGATGCACCTGTAGTGTATGGCCTCGGTAATTGGTTTTTTCCCCATGGTTGTTTCGGCAACGGAAAGGTATCGTTCCCGGACTATACCAGATTGCAATTAGCGTTGCAATGGAACATGCACAATGGTGAGATGGTGTGTCACTGGTTTGAGTATGTGAAAGATAAAATATTTAAACCGGTCCATCTGGCGAGCGAACCGGTGTCGGAATCTCAGCGTGTAAAAGAATTAACCCCCTTCGCCGGCATGGAGCACGGGGAGTACATTCGATGGTTTTCGGGAAACAGAAAGAAAAAAGTAATGCTCCCGGTATATAAGAATTACCGCGATACGTTTATAAACGGTTTATACGATAAATGGATGAGAATCCGGGATACGATAATCAGATTATTAGTCCGTTTGAATATAAAATAAAAAATGCAATCAATATATACCATATTAACTCCATCGCTCCAGAACCTTCTGTGTACCTATTACGGTTACCGTTCCAAACGAATTCGTTTTTCAAAGAATTTTTACAAATATCTGGAGCAATTGCATGAATCTCAATACTGGTCGGAGACGCAAATCGTCGAGTATCAGAACGAAAAAATCAGAGATTTAATGAACTATGTATATACCTACGTTCCATATTATACTGAGTTGTTCAAGAAATTAAAATTACACCCAACCTATTTTAAAACAGTCGACGACCTTCAGAAATTACCCGTTATGTCAAAAGAGACGGTGCGCGATAATCAGGATAGATTACTATCCACCGAGTTCCGGAAAATGTCCCTGCAAAAGAGCACAACGGGCGGTACAACCGGCTCGAAACTGGAGATCTATCGGCCCTATTCCGCTGTCTCATATCAATGGGCTGTGTGGTGGAGGCATCGGAACAGATATGGCATACATCCCGGTGATAAACACGCTAACTTTACCACAAAGAATGTTGCACCGACAACCCAGAAAAAACCGCCGTTCTGGAGATGGAGTTATCTGCAGAATCAATTGTTAATCGGGATGAATCAAATTACAACAGCGAAGACACCGGCAATAATAGAATACATCGATAAACAAAAGGTAAAATATTTTAACGGTCCTCCGTCGATCCTCTATTCGCTTGCGGCAATCGGTCTGGAGCAGGGCATCGAGCTTCAAAACAAACCCGAATTTGTTTTTTACGGTGCGGAAAATATGCAGGAATACCAGCGCCGAGTTATAGAAAAATTTACCGGAGCACCAATCTCCGATCAGTACGGGGCTGCAGAAGGCGTTGCCAACATATCACGGTGCGAACACTTCAAATATCATGAGGATTTTGAATTCGGTGTTATCGAATATGTAAATCCGTTCACCGATCATGACGGACGGACATCCCATGAACTGATCTGCACCGGCTTATCGAACCGTGCTTTTCCGTTGATCCGGTATAAGATCGGAGACAGAGCGGTAGTAATGGATAAAAACGAACCGCCGTGTCCATGCGGCCGGGAATCACGCCGGATAGATTCGATTATCGGCAGGGTAGAGGATTATATAACAACACCCGAAGGACATAAAATAATGGCTCTTCCGGTAATTTATAGTAAACTCTCGACGATCAAAGAAGTTCAGGCATTACAATATGATCCGGGTGAGTTATTATTGAAGATGGTTGTACGCGATAATTACTCCGTACGTGATGAGGAGTTCCTGAAGCGCCAGTTTAAAGAATTGATTAGTCCGACACTGAAATTAAAAATCGAATATGTCAGTGAGATCGAACGCGAAAAGAACGGAAAATTCAGGGTTATTAAATCATATATTCCAAAAAACGAGAATAAAACAATCTAATACAGGTACATTAAAATGTTGCAAATCCTTCAGAATTTTAAGGATGGGAAAATCGATATAACGGATGTCCCGGTACCGCAATGCAAAAAAGGTACCGTAACCGTTCAATCTACTGCAAGTCTGATTTCATCGGGCACGGAGAGAATGCTGCTCGAATTCGGCAGATCGGGTATGATTGCAAAAGCGAAATCCCAACCGGAGAAAGTAAAACAGGTCCTGGATAAAATTAAGACCGACGGTATTCTTTCCACAATGCAAGCCGTGTATTCCAAACTCGATACCCCCATACCGCTCGGCTATTCAAATGTGGGCAATATAATTGAAGTAGGGAACAGTGTCATGAATTTCAATCCGGAAGATCGTGTGGTCTCGAACGGCTCTCATGCTGAAATTGTCAATGTGCCGGTGAATTTGTGTGCAAAGATCCCTGACCCGGTTAGCG
>PWNO01000031.1 GCA_003557765.1 Bacteroidales bacterium | reverse complement strand
TCCAGCTTGCAAAGCAACTGGAAGCTTCCAAAAGGTGAAAGGGTATTCCCCGGAAGCTGGAAGTCCCTGCGGGAGCTTCCAGTTCCTGCGAGGAGGAACTTCCAGCTTGCGAAGCAACTGGAAGCTTCCGTGGGTCTTTCCAAACAAATTTGGTTTTCATCAAACTATTTTTTATATTCGTTGAATAATTTTACGAATCCGTGCCCCGGAACTTCCGCGGGTTGGAACTTCCAGCTTGCAAAGCAACTGGAAGCTTCCAAAAGGTGAAAGGGTATTCCCCGGAAGCTGGAAGTCCCTGCGGGAGCTTCCAGTTCCGGGGGGAGCTTCCAGTTCCGGGGGGGGGGATTAAATTATTTTTCCTTACGACACGGTTTGACGCAGGGATGTTTTATATTGGGAAAAAGGTAAAAACATGGCTGCCATAGAACAAAAGAATCAGATCAGGAAAAACATACAATACGGACACCGATTCAAAAAATTGTATGAATCGATCCCTTATGGTATTGCAAGGACCGACCTCGACGGAAACATTATTGAAGCAAACCAGGCGTTCGTCAACATGCTGGGCTTTCAGAAAATGGAACAGGTTTGCAAATCCTTTTTACATTTTACCCCGGAAAAATACCATGAATTTGAGATGGGCAAAATCATGCATCAACTGATAGACAGGGGGTTCTCTGATCAGTATAAGAAAGAATACATTCGCAAGGACGGAACAATCGTCCATGTGAGCATCAAAGCCTGGAGAACTGAAGAAAACAACCCAGAAATCTGGGCTATTGTGTGCGACATCACAGAACAGCAGAAAACCAAAGCCAGGCTGAAACAGATGATTGACAAGCTAAAGGGACTCAACCAGTATACAGTAGAAGCAAGGGAAGAAGAAAGAAGATCCATTGCCGCCGCAATACACGATGAGATTGGCAGTACAATGACTGCATTGAACCTCCAGCTGGGTTTGATGCTTAAACATTTGGACAACAAAGATCAATTGCGTGAGAAGATCACCCAGATGACCGAACTGACCACCAGTCTCACAAAAATAATGCAACGGATCTCAGGCGATTTACGTCCAGGCATCCTTGATTCTCTTGGTCTGACATCGGCAATTGAATGGTATTGTGACGAATGGGAAGAAAAAACAGGAAAAAAAACGCACCTTGAACTCGACAGCTGCTATCTGAAGAAACCGGTAGAACTGGCACTGTTCAGGATTTTCCAGGAAGCGCTGACAAATGTCACACGTCATGCAAAAGCCAGTTCGGTGATCATCCGGCTGGAGCATAAAAAACAAGCCATTACCCTTTCCATCAAGGATGACGGCATTGGAATCCCTAAAGAAAAGATCGATCACATTCAGTCATTCGGGTTAATGGGGATGCGCGAAAGGGCAGCTATGGCAGGAGGTGACTTATATATTCTGGACAAGGGTGGGACAACCATCAAAGTAGTCATTCCATTCTTTTAACCAGCAAAAATCAGCGATTTGCAATACCCACAGTCATAATATTTATATATGAAAATATTAATTGCCGATGATCACAGCATTTTTCGCGAAGGGATAAAAAGTACATTAAGCAATTTGCCCAATGTGTCGCATCTGGATGAAGCCACAAACGGCAAAGAAACTCTTGACAAGATCAAACGTAACCAGTACGACCTGATCATCCTTGATATATCCATGCCCGAGATCAATGGTCTTGATATATTACAGCGCACCAAAGACATGAATATTGAGAGTAAGATTGTTGTGATGAGTTTTCATTCGGAACTGCATTACGCCAAAAGGGCAATTAAGCTGGGTGCTGTTGGATATATCCCCAAAGCGTTGTCGCTGAATGAAATAATCGCAGCCATCAAAAAGGTGTCTGAAGGCGGAAAATATGTCTCCCCCAGTCTGGCCGAAAACCTTGCATTTAGCAATGATGATGCCATGCCACATCAAAAACTATCCGACCGTGAATACCAGGTCATGTTAATGATGATCGAAGGGAAAACCCTGTCAGAAATTGCCGCCCATTTGTTTATCACCAGTAAAACAGTCAGCACTTACCGCTCGAGGATCCTCCAAAAAATGGGGATGAAAACCAATGCCGATATCATTATTTACGGCCACAAAAACAAGCTATTAGAATAATCGTTGGCATTTTTTTGTAGGCATTCCCTTACTTTATGTAAGATATTTCTTACATAAAATTACATACTTCCCTTACAGGCCTGTAGCCCATTTTGGTCTATATTTACCGCTAATTTGTGATATGCAAATCATATTGCAACCAGTATAATGGCATCAGAAAAGAAATACAGGTGGTTATTTGAGGTGAGCATGGACGGTATTTTTAAGATCGACATGCAATGGACCATCCTGGATGCGAATCCGGCTTTTAACGAATTTCTCGGATTTAATAACAATGAAAAGATTACAGGAAGAAACTATAAAGAATTCACCCCTGAAAAGTGGCAAGCATTTGAAGATCAAATCATTCAAGATAATGTATTGAAAAAGGGGCGTTCAGATAAATACAAAAAAGAATTTATCCGGCCAGATGGCACACTTGTGCCTGTAACCATTCAGACCTGGTTAATCTCTGATTGTGAAAACGCTCCAATAATCGGAGGCATCGTGCGCGATATTACAGAAAT
>PWNO01000091.1 GCA_003557765.1 Bacteroidales bacterium | reverse complement strand
CAAACCGTTTTGAAGAAACCTGGGCGTTTTTTTACACATATACATCTTGTTTTGTATGTTTTACATCCCAAAAATACAAATATAAAACACAAAAAACAATACGATGAGCGAAAAAAATATTTGTTTGGAAGAAAATATAGGTTAAGCGGTTAGTGGATGGCTGTGATGGTATTGGCGACAACTGTACCACTGCTGTCTGGATGACTAAATATGTAGCTTATGCTGGAATTGTCCGCTTATAATGAAGCCTGCATTGATTGCTTTACGCCGGATAATCAGATGTGTTATGATCGCAGATGTAGTCCTTTGCCTAAGCCTTATTTAGCTTTATGGGAAAGGTTGTCATCTGTTGAATGGGTTAAACTATCAGATAGTTAAGTGGTGTATTTGCCAGCAAATGCTTTCCACTTGCTAAACTCCTTTTCTTTCATAACCCTAGGCACTTTGACCTGCCCTCCCTTGGATTTTTTCTCTTCTACCCAGGCGTAAAACGTATCCGGTTTTGTCAGGCTCACCTTTACATTCTTCAGTGCTTTGGTCCGAGCCATTTTGTAGGCTTTATTCATCTTCTTTAGCTTAATGTCGAGTGCATGGGCTAGTTCTTGCTCGTCGGCCTTTCCCTCTGCCCCAATGTACCAATGGTGAATGTAATCATCACCTTCCCTGACTGCGGCTACAGTAAACTCGGGTATCTGCAATCCGAAAGCTTCTTCCAGTTCTTTCATGGCATTATTCATCTGGATAACGGACAGCTGGGAGCCCACCACGTTAAGGAAATGCTTGGTTCTACCGGTGATTACAATCTCGGCTTTTTCCTTATCAGTAATGCGTACGGTATCGCCGATCATGTATCGCCAGGCCCCGGCCACGGTAGAGATGATCAGGATGTATTCCTTACCGGTTTCCACATCAGCAAGTCCGAGCGATGGTGCATCAGATGAAACGCTTCCGCTGTCATCAATATAATCCTCTGAGAAGGGCACGAATTCAAAATAGATCCCGGCATTGGTGCTCAGCTTCATTGCCATGTCTTCGTTCGGGCGTGCCTGATAGGCCAGAAACCCTTCGGAGGCGAGGTAGGTATCCAAAAAGGTGATTGGTTTACCCAGAAGCTGTTCAAAAGACTTCCGGTATGGCTCAAAGGCTACCCCTCCACTAGCAAACACGCGCAAACCTGGCCATATCTCGTGGATATCTTCCACCTTGTGGTATTCGATCACACGTTTCAGCATGAGTTCATTCCAGGAGGGAATCCCTGCGATGGCGCCAATGTCCCAGTTTTTTGCATTGCGCGCGATGGCTTCCACACGCTCATCCCAATCTTTGATCGCGGCAATGTCCTTTCCTGGCCGGTAGAAGCGTTCAAACCAAGAGGGGATATTCCCTGCAGCTATGCCACTGATCTCTCCTTCCAGGTGCTTTCCGGATTGTTGCAGTTTGGTACTGCTTCCCAGCATCATGATCTCTTTTTGAAAGAAATCAGCGGGAAAATCGAAGTTGGTTGTAGCCAGGATCTGAAAAATACTTGTTTTCCGTATTGCTTCTAGCATATCTTCAGTAACCGGGATCCTTTTACTCTCATTTCCCGTAGTGCCTGCACTCAGTGCATAGTAGTGGGTCTTTCCCGGCCAGCTAATGTCTGCCAGACCCTTTTCCATTTGCTGTTTCCACCACTGTTGATGCATGGCATCATAATCGTGGTAAGGCACCCTGTGGGCAAAAGCCTTAGCCAGATTTGCTTCCTTTATCATCTCCCGAAAGCGGTATTTTTTTCCAAATGCCGTGTCTGCAGCTTTTTCAAGCAGCTCACGTAAAACGGCTTTTTGCGATTCTTCGGGTGAGGCCTCTGGTATGACCATATCCGTAATTTCAAGGGCTGCCTTTACGATATTTCCTAATACTACCATTTGTTATTTTGTCTAAAAGCCAAAGGGTCGAAATGTCAAAATGTCCGGGTTAGCCATAAAACATGGTGTTTGATGGCTCTTTGGCCGATGCTGGTTTATGTTTTTCACGCTGTACTTATTTCTACAACTTCTTATTCTTAACCTCAATCTTAACCTTGCTGTTGGTTGACAGCATACCACAGGCGGCGTGTATATCCTGCCCACGTGACCTTCTGATCGTGGTCATGAGGCCGTTTTCTTCCAGTGCTTCCTTAAACCTGTTCATCTGCGCTTCGTCCGGTGATCGGAGCCGGCTATGCGGGATGGGATGAAAGCGGATCAGGTTTATCCGGCAGCGCAGGTCCTTTAGCAAGCGCGCCAGGGCTTTGGCATGTGCGGTGCTGTGGTTCATGTCTTTGAATACAATATATTCAACTGATACTCTTCGCTGGCTTTCCAGATCATGCGCGCTGAGTGATCTGATGATCTCTTTGATGGGATGTGTTTTTTCAAGCGGGACCAGCTTTTCCCTTTCTTCCGGAAATGGCGAATGGATGCTAATGGCCAGGCGACAACGGCTGTACTCAAGTAAGTTCTTTAATGCCGGCAACATGCCGATGGTAGATACCGTGATTCTACGGTGGCTCATGCCATAGCCATAATCAGCCGTCAGGATGTCCAGACTTTTCAGCACGGCGTCGAGGTTGTCGAGCGGCTCACCCATACCCATATAAACGATGTTTGTGATCTGCTCACGCTCCGCCACACTTCTTACCTGGTTGATGATATCGCCTGGCGTAAGCTGTCCCTGAAAACCCTGCATGCCAGTCATGCAAAAGCTGCATCCCATTTTACAGCCTGTCTGCGTAGAAATGCAGAGGGTGTGCCGTTTCCCCTCAGGAATGTAAACCGCTTCCACAAAACCTCCGTTGCTTACCCGAAAAAGATATTTTTTTGTGCCGTCTGCTGATGTTTGCACTTTAGCAGGCTCCTGGTGTCCGATGACACAATGCGCTGAAAGAATGCCGCGTACTTTTTTAGAAATGTTGGACATCTCATCCATGTCCTGTGCATGATGCTGATAAAGCCATTCAGCAAGCTGTCTGGCCACATAGGCCGGCCACCCCTTCTTTTTCACAAAGGATTTGAGCTCTTCGAGATCCATGCCCAGAAGCGGCATTGCTTCATTATTCAATTGTTGAGGGTTCATATGAAATAATCATGCAAGCCAGATGTGTGTCCGGTTCGCATGCAAAAGTAGCCAAAATATATGCAAGTGCATTTTATACGCTGATTCTCTATGATTTTTTAACTTTGTTTGTTAAGAAATCAAACATAATTATGATGCAAAAGTCTTTTTACTTGCCTGGCATTGCCGCCTTATTGGTTATCATGGTGCTGGCAGTATTGCCATCCTTGCTTAAGGCATCGGTTAATACGGAACAGTTATCAGGGCGAGATACCGAATATCACGAGTTGCTCCATGCAGTTCCCCGATGTAATCTGAGGGGACATATACCCCCTACTTACATAGCAAGCCTGCCTGACAGGATGGTTGCCTTCAAGATAGAACAGGGTATCACATTTGGCCGGATATTGGATCAGCGCATGTCGAACCTGCATTATTCCGGACCAGGTGCCGTGTTGGCTTTCAGCAGGTATGCCAAATCCGATGACCGGATCTCTGAGATTGGTTTTGCCCGGGGCTCCTTTCACTACGTCAAACCCAAACATGAAGGCACCATTGTCTATAATCCCGGATTTGGTCTCAGGTATATGCAGCTTAAGCGCCTGAAGGTGGATGCCTTTCCGGACTTTTACCTGGGAGCCAGGATCGACCTTGCCGGAAATGCAAGAATTGCACCTGTACTAAGCAACTCCTACTTATTTGCAGACTTAGCTTTTGAATTTCAGCCCAAAATCAGGGTGGCCTATCCGGTGAATTTTTTCAACCGGGACTGGCAGGTCCATGGTTCGGCCGCATTGACTCTTTTTGGTTATAGTTTACGCCTTCCTGAATATGGTACCATCTTCCAGATATCCGAAGATGGAGGATCTGTCACCTCCAGGGCAGTGAGTGGTGGTTTACATCCCGGCAACTTTACACACCTTACCACAGGTGCCTTTCTTCGGACTGCCATTGGTGGTGATTACAATCCCAACTGGTTGCGCTTTGGATACGTGTGGGACTATGTCCGCACAGAAGACAATCATAACTTGAACACCTACCATGCCAGCCACCAGTTTGTGCTGGAATTGTATTTTATGATGAACTGAAACCTCCATGCAAAAAATTGACACACAGGGGAATGATTGTCTAATGGAGGTTTGGCTTCGCCGAGCTCGCAAAGTGCTCGGTTCATGTGACCGATTTAATCAAATTATAAATACATGAAACGAGCCATGCCAATATATTGACACACACGAGAATGATTATGTCATGGCGAGTTCCATCTGACCGAAATATGAAAATTATAAACAGATGAAACCGGAACATGATTATTTGGCAATTAGGCGCTGGGCTGGTCGATAAGTGTTTTAAGTCCGGCACAGCGTGCGGAGGACAAGGTGAACCCTGGCTTCCTTGCCAATAGCTTAAAGCTAAAAGCAATAGCAGATATTTCGACATTTTGACAATACGTACACACATGAGAAAAATTATTATTATGCTGATCCCCATTGCAATGCTTGCCCTGGTGATGGCATCATGCGAAAAGCTCTTCATGGACGATGATTTGACAAGTGATCCGGTGGAGGTATTTGAAGAGATATGGGGTTTTACAGACAGGCATTATTCTTTTTTTGAAGAGAAAGAGGTGGACTGGAATAAGCTCTATAATGAATACAGGCCACAGGTTGAACCCAACATGCATCCCATCGCCTTGTTTGATCTTTGTGCAGAGATGTTGTATGAGTTACGCGACGGTCACGTCAACCTGCTCAGCTCTTTCGATCGTTCTCGTTACTGGAAATGGTATCTCGATAGTCCGGAGAATTTTTATTACTCCATCATTGAACGTCATTATTTGCAGGATAATCAACGATTGGTTGGCCCTCTGCAGTTTGCGCTCATCAGTGATGAGATAGCCTATGTGTATTACGGAAGCTTTGCCAGTACAGTCACCGAGGGTAACCTGGACCTGATCATCAACACGATAAATAATATTGACAAGCTCAAAGGCTTAATCATTGATGTGCGTCATAATGGAGGAGGAAATCCAACCAATGGGCGCGATATAGCTTCCCGTTTTACCAATGAGCGGGTTTTTGCCGGGACCAACTTTTTTAAAACCGGCCCGGCTCATGATGCCTTCAGTGAACAACGTGTGTACATCAATCCACATGACGGGCCGCGTTATGACGGGCCTGTCATGTTGCTAACCAACAGGCGCAGTTACAGTGCAACCACATATTTTGCCCAATACATGCGCGAATTGGACAATGTAACCCTTGTAGGAGATACCACAGGTGGCGGAGCTGGTCTGCCAGCATTCCGTGATTTGCCTAACGGGTGGCGTTTACGCGTATCGAGTACCAAGTTTTATGATCCGGCTGGCAATAGCATTGAGTCTGGCGTACCACCAGATGTGTATGCTGAATTTCCACAGGTCAATGACAGTTTGTTACTCAGTGAGGATCCCATTATTGAAACGGCCATTGAACTGATTCTGGATTAACTTTTTTGTTTTCTTTATCACATTGTTCGTATTAAATAAGCAATACAGGTTAGATAGCTAATGCTATGGGCGGTATTTTTTTTTGAGCTCAGAAAAAATCTCTGCGTCTTAACCGACACCGTAGCATTGACACGATACTGTTTTAAGATTTGGAAAGAAGAAAATCATTTCCTATATTTGCAAAATGTTCGCTAAGCGAATTTCTGCGATTGGGTTCTCGTAACGGAGAACTCCCATAAGTAAAAGGCAGCATCTTTACCCTTTGTTGCCGTGAATCAACATCTAATCCGGTAAAAAAAGAACGTTTAGGCGAACGGTCAAGCATTATGTATGCTATTTTACCATTATTTATAAACCAAAAAAAGAGATTATGAAGTACAAAAATCTTACGATTTTTTTTGCATTGATGATGATTACTGGTTTGGGAAGCAATGCTATTGCCCAGGAAGACGATTTTCTTAACATTGGTGGCGCGGTGCGCTACAATGTGGTTAGCCAGCATTATGGCGGTAACGAGTTTTTTGATCTGGATGGTGTAAGCACCGATAACTATGCTACCTGGGACACATGGCGCTTGAATGTCTCAGCCAGGTATAGTGATGTAACGTTAAATTTTGAATATCGTTTTTATCCTACCTTCAACACCCACTTCATCAAGGAAGGTTGGCTTGGTTATGATTTCTCTGACGATTTTGGGATGGAGCTTGGTGTGACCCAGGTGCCATTTGGAAACCTGATGTATAACTCTCATAGCTGGTGGTTTATGACCGGCTACTATGTGGGCCTTGAAGACGATTTTAATATGGGTGTAAAATTCAGCTACGACATTGGAGATCGTCTGAATATCATGGCGGCCTATTTCCGTCAACAGGAACCTGCTGGTCCTGCGCACAATGCAGCACCTTATGCCGGGCCTGGTGCCGGCACTTATTCTTACAACGTGATCCCCTCCAGCGCCGGTGAACTATCAGAAGCTGCAGCGGACATCATGGAGCTGAACCAGTTCAATGTCCGCCTGGGTTACGAAGTAAGGCCAGGTTTGGAAGTTGGTGTGTCCGGACAACTTCAGGGACTCTATAACATGGCTCTTGACGACACGGAATATGGCCATGCTTTCGCTGCACACGCCGATGGTTCTTTTGGCAACTGGAGCGCCAAGGCACAGTTCATTAACTATGATTACACAGCGAAAGACAATGATGGCAACGTGATGGACCGTGTACAGATGGGCGCCTACGGTGACCCTTATTATGGTGACGGCGTGGCTGCCCGTGCAAACATCATCTCTGCTGGCATTGGCCGCGGAATCGATGTAGACTGGGGCCCCATCTCCAACATCATGCCTTACGTGGACTATGCCCTGATGACCAAGGATGGTGAACTGGAAGTGGACGGACAAATGTTCGACTTCGAAGACAGCCACATGCTGGTCCCCGGCTTCCTGATCACGGCCGGCAACATTTGGACTTATGTGGACTTTGCCATGGGCAAAAACCACCCCTGGCTGACCAGTGAGTTTGGTTCCGGTCTGGGTGCCGGTCACCTTGATGAGGCAGGCCGCCCAATCCCTGTTGATGACATGGACTGGAACCTGCGCTTCAACATCAACGTGGGTTATTACTTCTAAAATATTTGAATTATCTGCGTTTTTTTTGTAACTTAAACAGTTAAACACGTATTGTTGGTCCCTGCTGGATTGTGCTTTTGTGCGCTGGCAGGGGACAACAGTACAATTCATTCGAATACGGTTATTGAATGCAATAAATTCCAAACAAAAACAGGAGGAAAACTATGAGAATCACAAAAAGCTTAATGAAAAAAACAGCCACGATGATCCTGGCGAGCATGATGATGCTGGGTGTGGCAGTGAACATGCAATCTTGTGCACCTGAGGCCGAAAAGGTACAACTTGGGTATGTACTCTGGGATTGCGCCAATGCATCTACTCATGTAATGGCTGCATTGATTGAAGATGAGCTGGGTAAGGAAGTTGACGTAACTTCCGTCGATGCCGGTCCGATGTGGATGGGTGTCGCGCGCGGCGATTTTGATGGCATGGTTACCGCATGGCTGCCAGGCACCCATGCTGCCTATTATGAACAAACACAGGATGACGTGACCAACCTCGGTGCAAATCTTGATGGTGCGCGCATTGGTCTGGTTGTGCCTGCATATGTGGAGGCCAACAGCATTGAAGAACTCAATGATTACGTAGATGAGTTTGGTGGTGAAATCACAGGTATTGATCCGGGTGCCGGCATCATGGCTGCTACTGAAGATGCCATTGAAGCCTATGATCTGGACTTTAATCTGCTTTCAGGTTCAGATGCCGCCATGACCGCAGCATTGGAGCGTGCAATCGACAGGGAAGAATGGATCATTGTGACCGGATGGACTCCCCACTGGAAGTTTGGCTCTTATGACCTGAAATACCTGGAAGATCCCCAGTTGGTATATGGTGATGCCGAACATATTGCCACCATAGTTGCCCAGGATCTGCAGCAGCGTCATCCGGACGTGTATCATCTGCTGGACAATTTCTATTGGACATCAGAGCAAATTGCAGAAGTGATGGGATACATTGAAGAAGGCATGGACCCCATGGATGCTGCCAGGGTCTGGATTGCTGACAACCGTGAAGTGGTAGAAAACTGGCTCCCCTGATCTGGTTCTGACATTCATTGATAGAAAAATGACATGATGTAAATGCTGGTGCCTGATAAGAGGTGTATTGTCTTTTACCAAGGTGAAATGCGTCTTTTATCAGGCACTTCTTATGCTATTTGTGTATGAAAGAAAAAATTGTTGTTAAGAACCTGAGCAAAATTTTTGGCCGGCAACCTTCAAGGGCATTGGAGGCCCTTGCAAAAGGGAAATCAAAGGCAGAAATTCTCAGTGAAATGAAACACGTGGTGGGGGTTCAGGACGTATCATTTACGGTCTATGAGCGAGAGATTTTTGTGCTGATGGGCCTATCGGGAAGTGGCAAATCCACCTTGGAAAGATTGCTTAACCGGTTACACGAGCCTACCAGTGGTGAAATCATCATTGACGGTACGGATATCACCAAGCTCAGCCAGAAAGAACTTCGCGAATTTCGTCAAAAGAATTTCTGCGGCATGGTTTTCCAGAACTTTGCAATTCTTCCGCATCGTACAGTGCTGGAGAATGTGGAGTTTGGACTCGAATTGCAGGGAATTGATAAAGAAACCCGGCGCGAAAAAGCCATGAAGGTGATCAGGCAGGTTGGCCTGGAAGGTAACGAAGATAGCTATCCGTCTCAGCTTTCAGGTGGAATGCAGCAACGTGTGGGATTGGCACGCGGTCTCTCTGTGGATGCCAGTATCTTGTTGATGGATGAAGCATTTAGTGCACTTGACCCGCTGATCAGGAGGCAGATGCAGGACGAACTACTGGAGTTGCAGAACAAAATGCAGAAGACCATCATCTTTGTAACGCACGACCTGGATGAAGCCTTCCGGTTGGGTGATCGCATTGCCATCATGAAGGATGGACGCATTGAGCAGATAGGAAGTGCGGAAGAGATTATCTCCAGTCCGGCGAGCGATTACGTGCGCGCATTTGTGGAAGACATGAACCGCGCTGCGGTTCTTACCGCCGGTGTCATCATGGAGCCCGTCAGAGAGCGTGCTTTCCCCGGTGATGGACCACGTACTATTTTGCGTAAGATACGTAAGAACTATCTTACCGGGATCATCATGACGGACACAAAGCGGGAGCTGAAAGGCTATGTACGTGCACAGGAACTGGTTGATTATCTGAACAAACACAAGGACCAGGAAAAGGTGCCTTTTGACGAGAAGCTGCTTCACCATCCCACCACTGTGGATAAAGACATGCCACTCAACGAGGTGATCAATGTATATAATGAGAATGAGTTTGGCCCGCTGGTGGTAATCGACAAGGACAACAGGGTGGAAGGCGTCATCGTGAAAGGTGCCATCATTTCGGCCCTGTCCAGTGAAGAGGAAGAATCAGCAGAGACACCTCTACCTGAGCCTGAAGCACCTGAATCATCTGATCAATCAGAAGAAGCAAAATAGTCAACACAAAAACCTTGATATATGTTTCCATTTCGAATACCAATTAAAGATTGGATATCTGCAGCTGTCGATTATCTGGTGAGCGAATTTGGTGTCATCTTCGACGGATTCAGTGCGTTCATTTTTTTCATTGTGAATAACCTGAAAGATGGCATGTTGTTTCTGCATCCGCTGATCCTTATTGCCATCATCGCCTTTCTGGCGTGGCGTTTGGCAGGCTGGCAGATTGCCGTTTTTTCTATCATCGGATTGCTGCTGACGGAAAACATCGGACTTTGGGTGCCATTTGTGGAGACGTTAGCCCTTGTGTTAACCGCAGAGATCCTTGTGATGGTGGTTGGATTGCCTCTGGGCATCTATGCAGCCCGCAGCGACAAGGCCAACTCCATTATCCGACCGATTTTGGACTTTATGCAAACCATGCCTGCTTTCGTATACCTGATACCGGCCGTGATGTTTTTTGGTCTGGGGCTCGTTCCCGGCGTGGTGGCCACATTTGTTTTTGCCCTGCCGCCACTTATCCGCCTTACCAACCTGGGCATTCGCCAGGTTCCCAAGGAGTTGGTCGAAGCAGCCGATGCTTTTGGTGCTACCAACATGCAAAAGCTGATCAAAGTTCAGATTCCGGTGGCCAAGCCGACTATTATGGCTGGTGTGAACCAGTCGATCATGCTGGGCCTTTCTATGGTTGTGATTGCTGCCATGATTGGAGCTGGCGGGGTGGGTACCAACGTGTTGCGCGGTATTCAGCGCCTGCAGGTAGGTGAAGGTTTTGAGGCCGGTCTTGCAGTTGTAATTCTTGCCATCATCCTGGACAGGATGACCGCCGGCTTCGGACAGCGCAAAAAAGCCAACCAGATGTAAAAACCCATCAGCTAGTGCACCCAAGCCACCACCGCTGCCTTGATACAAGTTAGCAGCATGTAATGACCTGTGTCACGTTTACTTTTGAATAACATTCATTGCACCTTCTTCCTGGGCCTGCGGCGGGTCCATCCGCTGAAGTAGGAGAT
>PWNO01000195.1 GCA_003557765.1 Bacteroidales bacterium | reverse complement strand
TTGTGGGCAATGCGAAAAAATGGAAAACGGGTGAACTGGAGATACGGCATCCCGGCCGGCATTTTTCCCTGGTTGCCTCGCTGGAAAGAAAAGAAAAAGACGGGTTTTTGATAAATTTTCGCTGGGAGCCATCATATCTTGGGTTTGCAGAGGTGCTGGAGCTTGCCGGCAAGACGCCCCTGCCGCCATACATTACCCGTTCGCCGGAGGCGTGTGACAGGGAAACATATCAGACAGTCTTTGCCTGCGATGAAGGCTCGGTGGCTGCACCCACCGCCGGACTGCATTTTACGCCGGCCGTTTTTCACCAGCTGGCTCAAAAAGGGATCGCAACAGAATTTTTAACCCTGCATGTGGGTGCAGGGACCTTCAAACCAGTTAGCGCCAATACCATTGGCAATCACCTGATGCATGAGGAACAATTTCTGTCCGATCGTGGTTTCCTGCAGCGGATGATCACTCAGAAAGGACCCTTAGTATCCGTCGGTACTACCAGTCTGCGCACCCTGGAGAGTCTGTACTGGCTGGGTGCAAAAATTGACAGGGGATACCGCCCCTCCGGAGACACCCTCTTGCTCTCCCAATGGGAACCTTATGAATGGGAAAACCCATTGCCATCTAAAAAACATTCCATCAAAGCCTTACTTCGATGGATGGAAACGGAGAATCTGGATCAGCTAAACGGTAAAACCGCGTTGATCATCGTCCCGGGATACCCTTTTCAGATGACAGACATCCTGGTAACCAACTTTCATCAGCCCGGAAGCACCCTGCTGCTGCTGGTGGCCGCGTTTGCCGGAGAAGACTGGAAAAAAATCTATCAACGTGCGCTGAATAATAATTATCGTTTCCTAAGCTATGGAGATGGTTGCTTGTTGTTCCGGAATAAAGGGAATGATAACGGGGGATAAACCATCTCCAATATTTGTTTGCTCTGCAGCCTGCAGGAGAAAAGAACCAGGGAAAATGTTGAATCGTAGAGCTTTTCAGGGTTAGAGTTCACTGATCGGCGGAAAATCTTTGCCAACCATGAACATTAAACTCTCATCCCGGCGGAAATAGAAGGAACCAGTAAAGTTGCAATAAACTTTCAGCGTTAAATATGCGTTATGGATATTTTTGGTCGTGCATTTAAGGATTTCATGTCAGGAAAAACCGATGGTGAGATCTTTGTCAGCACCAGCCTTTCAGAGGCGGAGGTGTTGCCGGTTACCTATTTTTTTCGCGCTTTTGAAGATATGCCTGAATGGGAGAAGCTGGTCATGGAAAGATGCAGGGGACGTGTGTTGGATGTTGGCGCCGGTGCCGGGAGTCACGCCCTGGTGCTTCAAAACATGGGATTGGATGTTTGTGCCATCGACGTGTCTGCGGGAGCCGTTGAAGTGATGAAAAAACGTGGGGTGAAGAATGCGCATTGCCACAACTTCTTCCGGTTTCAAAAGACAGGTTTTGATAGCATATTGTTTTTGATGAATGGTGCCGGCATGGCTGGTACGATAGAGGGACTGAAGAACCTGCTGACACATGCCCGGAAGCTTTTGAACCCAAAGGGAGTCATTTACCTCGAGTCAACCGACCTTATGTATATGTTCGAAGATGAAGACGGCTCGGTGTTGATTCCCTTGGGACAAAATTACTACGGCGAACTCGTATATCAACTAAGCTATGAGGGTCTGGATGCTGAACCGTTTCCGTGGCTGTTTGTCGACCCTGACAACCTGATGGACATCGCCGCGCGCTGCGGCATGCGTGTGGAGATCATTTACCAGGGTGTGGACCATAATTATGTAGCGGAGATCGTGGCTTTGTGACCTTTTTCTGCCTCACTGGCGGTTTGGGCCATGGCCGAATGTTAGATCTGAATGATCACAGCGATGGCTATGAGCAAGTCTGTGGCTAATACGACCATCACATTCATTCCCAGCGCGGGCATCAGTTTTTCCGGGTCTTCCCCGTGTTTGAAAGCGATTTGTGATGCTTTGAGGGCTATTGGCAGCGGCAGCAAGGCCAAATAAAGCCAGAAGGATGAGACACCAACCAGTGGCAGGAGAAGGATGATGGCGAAGGTGGCCAGCATGCCGACAGTGTAAAGACGGGCGGAGGCTTTCTTGCCAAACTTGATCACCAGGTGTTTCCTGCCTCCGGTTTTGTCGGCTTCCACATCAGGAAATTCATTCAGCAACAACAACAAGGCGGTTAGTATGCCGGGAGGGATGGAGATCAGCCACACCTCCAAAGGGATGATCTCTGAGATCGACGCTGCGGGGGTACCGTTCATGGCAATATATGCGCCGAGAACCACCAGGGAACCCAGCGCAATGCCGGCAAAAATTTCGCCCATCAGCATTTTGGATAGTTTATTGGTATAGAAGACAATGGTGAAAGCCCCAATGACAGATATCAGTGCGACTGTCCAGTGAGCCGTGAGAGAAAAATAAACGCCAACGCCGGCAGCGAACAAAAGAGTTACCACGGCGGCTGATTTCACCTGCGCAGGCTTGGTTTTTCCCTGCGTCAGCATGCCACTTCCCCCGCTAAATGGCGTGCGCCGGGTGAGGAAATCAATTTTTGTGTAATAGTCAGATAGTTCGTTAAATAGGTTCACTGATGCATGTGCCGAAATGGTGCCAAGCATGATCAGGATGGCATGCCACCAGTTAA
>PWNO01000166.1 GCA_003557765.1 Bacteroidales bacterium | reverse complement strand
CGTACCCGGGCACAGGCACGGCCTCGATTTCTACGGGAACACCCTTAAAATACCGTCCAGTCCAGGGATAAGGATATTCCGCCACTCCGGTTGTTTCTCCTGTTATTTGTATAGTGTTGATGCGCACATGTCCTTTCAGCTGGTTCTCTGTATCCAGCCTAACTGATAGTTGTCCATCCAGCTCAAAGAACTCTTCAATGTGCTTTCGCTGATAAAAGGGTCGGTTGTTAGCAAAGTCAAGCATAACACCCACGTTGTTCACCCATTTCTCGTAAGCGCCATAATGTCCCCAGCGGGCAAAGTGCTCTTCAATTTCATCCCGGATGACACGTTTCATGTCGGTAATCAGCTGTTCGGCTCTTTCAGCAGATAAAGCGGTGTTTATTTGATCGGCAAAGCGGTTGATGAAGCGATGTTTGAAGTCCTCATTTTCAAGGAAGCTTCTGAGCATAAAGGTTGACCAGGGCGGGTTTGGCCATCCCGGGCCATCTTCTTCAGTGGCAAAAGCCAGGGTGTTGAACTCATAGGCTTGGTGGCCGCCACGCAAGCCAAAACCAAAGTCGGTATCAAACAGCAACCAGCGCCATCGGCCGTCGTGGCCATAAGGACTGTTCGGGTTGTATGCAGGGGTGCGCAAACGCCAAAAGTCGATGTTGTTGCCTGGCCAATCTGTGTTGTTTGCATAAATATTGGCTAGCTGGTAATCGATGAAGTTATCCACATCAATGCGTGTTTTGATGTAGTTATAATGAGTTTCCGACTGTAATCCGTGCTCATGGATATAGGCAAGCGTAGCCATGTAATGCAGGTTATCTCCCTCTTTTGCCTCATCCAGGCCTGTGATTATGTCAATATTATCAGGATCAACGCCGTAAACTCTTTCGAGGAAATGTTTGTCGTATCGCTCCCTGATGTTTTGAATGCCCCAGTATTCGCCGTTCAAAAACACAATAGCCGGTTGATAAGACTGCGTTGCAAAGTTCATGTGGTTGACCAGGCCCTGGATGGCTGCATCACGAAACATGGTTTCGTAAGATGACCAAGGGTCGACATCGGTAGGGAAGTCGTTGCCCGAATTGCGCAAAATCAGGCGTTTGTATAGGCTATGCGGTCTGTTTTCGAAAAATGAGTAAAACAGGTGGGTATTGCCGTACGCATTGCGGGCGTATATTCTGAACGATTTCATTGGGAAGGCTCGCGTGGCACCCCCATGGATGCGAACCCCAATGTTTTGTGCAAGCTGTTGTTGCCCGGATAACTCATCAAGCAACTCAAAGCTGGCAGGGTATTCTGTTTCAGGACCCCGGCGGCGATAATTGCCCGGGAAAGGCCATGAAAATGTTTCTTCCGGATTGTCGATGCGCCACTGATCAGCATCAATACCGGGTGTATGAATGCCGTACTCGTATTCGAAAAGCATGTCTTCCTGGATGCTTAAAGAAATCACAGGCAAGGAAAACCGATCAGCCCCTTCTGATGTGATAAAATAAGAGTGTGTGATTATGGTGCTCGGTATCATACCCTGCTTAAATGCCCTGGCTCTTACCACCGTACCTTTAAACACCGGACTTATGGGAAAATAATAGGGTTGATGTACTGTGGTGGCCATTTGCGAGAGCTTATCAGGTTCGGCTGAGCGATCATCAATTGAAATTGATCCTTCATAAGTCTTGGAAAGATAAGTTGCACTTAAGAAGTCGCCCAGGGGTGTTCCGGCAAAAAAGGCATAATCATTTTTGTATTGATAAGATGTTCCTTCCAGGTTTTCAATACAAGGCATCGAACCATCCAGTGTATATATGATGACAGCATCTTCATCCGGATGGCTTATCGTGAGGTCGAAAGCCTCTTTGTAGAAGCCACCCTGGACAGAAAACACGGGTGGTTCCATGATGCCTTCGTATCCATCATTGCTATTGGAGTTTCCGGGTGTAGGCTCAGAAAAAAAATACCACGCATCTGCCCCATCCGGTTGACGACCATAGGAAATATCGGTAGGGATGGGAATGGGTGCCAGTTCATCCTGCCTGGTGCCGTCGGGCCGTGTAACTAGCACCTCTTCTCCCGCCTGGCTGATCGAAAAGTTAGTGTGCAAAGGGTTGTCAGGGTTGGATCGGTTTTTTCCGGATGCCCAGACCAGCAAAAACTCGCCGGGCTGCACCGAAACATCGGGAAACACCCACCTGAACGGATTGCCATAGTCATCCGACAAACCCCATCCAAACAAGTTAACGGGTTCGCTGCCTCCATTATACAACTCAATCCAATCCTCAAAATCGCCATCCTCGTCGGCAATCGTAGTTGCATTCGAGGCCATCACCTCATTGATGACCAGCCCCTGCCCTGCAGCCTGTATCACAAATGGCAACAAGATGGCCCAACAGGCTGCCATCCAAGCAGCCAATATGTATTTTACTATTTTCATTCTTTAACCCGTCAGCTTCACCTGACAATTTTTTACGGGTTCATGGTTACGGACTAATTGATACATTTGCACATCTGCACATTTGCACATCTGTACATTTGCACATCTGCACATAACACATTTGCACATCTACTCATCAGCTAATCAGCTAATCATCTTTTGGGGCATAAAAACTTTTTACTTCCAAATGATCAAAGCGGATGTCTGCTTCATCCTGATTCCATAAATATATGTATAT
>PWNO01000153.1 GCA_003557765.1 Bacteroidales bacterium | reverse complement strand
GCACATTTACACATCTGCACATCTGCACATTTGCACATCTGCACATCTGCACATTTACACATCTGCACATTTACACATCTGCACATCTGCACATCTGCACATTTACACATCTGCACATTGTATTTTCCGGTGTCGAAGGTATTAAAAAAATTCCTATTTTGCAGCCTTGTTTTGACCACATTCATACGATGGAAATATATGTTTCGCTGGCTTTCCTGAGCGCCCTGGCCTTGCTGGTGGTGGCTTTCCAATTATTCAAGTTTGACATTCGCAAAGAATATTCCTGTTTTTTACCGGTGATGATCTCGGCGGCGGTTTGGGCGGTTTTCGGTGGTTTATGGCTTTTAACTTCCGTTGAAGCGAGTGTATGGATGTACAAGGTCTCCTTCCTGGGCATCATCACCCTGCCGGTGTTCATTTTTCTGTTTGCCCTGGACTATGCAGGGATAGAGCGTCTCAGCAAGATAAGGCACAGGGTGTTTTTCTGGATCATCCCGGGCATCAACATCATTTTGGTGCTTACGAACGCCCAACACGGCCTGTTTTGGTCGGAGGTGTCGCCCGGCGAGGTGTTTCCGGACGTTGTGGTCAGCACCTTTGAAGCCGGCCGTTGGTTTTACATCCATTCGTTTTATTCGTACCTAATCATCCTCGTTTCTATTGTGCTTATATTTATTGCTTTGCGCAAGAAGAAAGCCATTCTTGGGCAGTATTTGCTCTTGCTCGGCGTGGCAGTTCCCATGACCACCAGCATGATGTATGTGTCGGGGGTTACCTCCATCGACATAAGCCCGCTGGTGTTGTCGTTTGCTGTACTGGCATTTGGCTGGACGGTCAACAGCAGCATATACCGTGACAACATCATCGAGTTGCAAGCACTCCAGCACAAAACCAGCGCGATGAATAGCCTGTATGAGCTGGTGGTACGCATCTCCGAACGCCTCATCCACACAGATACGGCCAACATTAACGAGGCCATCAACGATGTGCTGGGTGAGCTGGGCAGGTTCAACAAGGTTGACAGGGTGTATATCTTTGAATACGACAAGGATAAAGACGAAGTAAACAATACCTTTGAGTGGTGTCAAGCGGGCATAAACCCCGAGATTGAAAAGCTGAAGGGCATTCCCTACGACTTTGTTCCACGCTGGCGCGATCATTTTACCAGGAACGAATACATTTACATCCCATCCATAAAGGACCTTCCCGAGGAGCCATTGTATGAGCATGAACGTGCGATTTTGCTTCCCCAGGGCATCAAGTCGCTGATCGTGGTGCCGATGTATCATGCGCAAGACTTTGTGGGCTTTGCGGGTTTTGACTCGGTGCGGGAGCAGAAGGCGTGGGATCACACCACGATTTCGTTGTTGAAGATGACGGCCGACATCATTGCGGGCGGCATCGTCAGGGCGCAGTATGAGATGGCGCTGATTCGCGAAAAGCAGAATGCGGAGGCGGCCAACCGAGCTAAAACGGAGTTCCTGGCCAACATGAGCCACGAGCTGCGCACCCCGCTTAACCATATTTTAGGCTTCACGGAGATTGTCAGCTATCGTCTCGCCGACGATGAATCGCGGGAGCAGCTGCAGATGGTGATATCCAGCGGAAACGCTTTGCTGAGGCTCATCAACGACCTGCTCGACTTCTCCAAGGCCGAAGCGGGCATGCTGCAACTCGAACCGGTGAAGACCAACCTCAACACACTGCTTGCCTTCGTCAAAAATACCTTTCAGCCCGAAGCCATCAGCAAGGACATCGATCTACGCGTAAACATGCATGCCGAAACAGGTAAAATGCTGTGGATCGACGAAATCCGCGTGCGCCAGGTCTTGTTCAACCTGGTTGGCAACGCCATCAAATTTACAAACACGGGCTCCGTGGAGGTGACGGCCGACATCATCCCAATGAAAACTACAGAAAGCACCCCCAGTGAAATACTTCAAAGTACGGGGGAAAGCACAAAGCCAGCCGACATTGAAAGCGATGAGCCTGCCGGAAATAACGCACAACTCATCCTCACCGTTAAAGACACGGGCATAGGCATTCCCGAAGAAAACCAGACCAGTATTTTCAATGCTTTTTCGCAGCTCAGCACGGGGAACACACGTGCCTACCAAGGTGCCGGCCTCGGGCTGGCCATCACGCAACGCCTGGTAGAGCTTATGAAAGGAGAGATCAGCCTCACCAGCACCCCAGGCAAGGGAACTACCTTCACGGTGAAGCTGCAATGCCACTATTTTTGACTTTTATCCGCTTAATTTTACTTTTCAGGTTGAATTCATGATTGGAATTTGTACTTTTGATTCCAGTTTCTTATTATCCCGGCAACAGGTGCCGGGTGCGTTGCCTTTTCAGCCGCTCTCTTGTGTGACTGAAGGGGCGAAGCTGTATGTAAATGTGCAAATTAGTAAATGTGCAAATAAGTAAATGTGCAAATGTGCAGATGTGCAAATCCTAACCTAACATCTAACATCTAACATCTAACTTCTAACATCTAACATCTAACTTCTAACATCTAACTTCTAACTTCTAACTTCTAATATAATACTACATTCATGAAAAAAATCAAGACAATCTGTTGCATCGGTGCCGGCTACGTTGGCGGGCCGACCATGGCGGTGTTTGCTTACAAATGCCCCCACATTAAAATCATTGTAGTTGACAG
>PWNO01000078.1 GCA_003557765.1 Bacteroidales bacterium | reverse complement strand
CTCCGGCAGCATCGGCCGTTCGGAAAATGGCTCCCAGGTTTCCTGGTTTCTCAACGCCTTCAAGCACCAATATCAATGGGTTTTCCGGGAGCCTGAGATCATCAAAATCAAGAAGCTTTTGCCTCCCGATCATGATAATCCCTTCTGCGTCCTTACGGTAGGCTATTTTGTTGTAAACAGCTTTTGTGACAATTGTTTTTTTTCTGATGTTATTATTCGGGATGGGATAGGAGGGGTCTTCCCGATACAGCTCCTCACAGATGAGGATTTGTTCCGATTCGATATTTTGCGCACACGCCAGCGATACCTCACGCCGGCCCTCCACCACAAAAAGGCCTGTTTTACGACGCTCGGAAGACTTCTGCTGAAGCCTGACAATCTGTTTGATTAAAGGGTTCTGGAGGCTGCTGATGTGGGGTTCGGAGTTCATTTGGATGTATTTAGGTTTATCAGGTCAAGTCCTGTTTGACAGGTCAAGCCCTGTTTGACAGGTCAAGCCCTGTCATTACAGTGGGGTTTTCGAAAAAACAATTTGTGCAATGAAAAAGTGAGAAAGGCGATGGAATAACATACTACGGCAATGCCCATCACCACCATAAAGCCTGCTTCAACGGCAATCAGCATGGCCAGTGATGTGCTGATCACTGACACAGAACCGTTGATCCCCCAGGCCCAGGGCACCTGGCTTACATCATAATCTGAAAGATAACGGATCCCCAACGGAAACATCATGCCTTTAAAAAAAGAGGGGATCCCTATCAATAATAAACTGATCAATACCTTTAGAGCAATTGGACTGGCAATGGTCATTTGCATAACCGGATTCAGCAACAGCATGTAACCTATCAGAAACAGGGTAACGATGAAACCGAAAATGGCCGGTGTTTTTGCTGTTGCCGGCAACCTGCCCGATGTCAGACTTCCCATTCCACTGGCGATCAGCATGGTACTGATCACGGCTGCTATCGAAAATACCGGATGGCCAAAATACAGCACAAAACGTTGGATCAGTATGATCTCCACGAACATGTAGCCGATTCCAAGTGCGCCAAAATACAGCAAAGTACCGGTTTTCCCTTTCTGGCTTTTCCTCAGCCGCAAAAGTGGCAGTATGATGAAGATTAACGCCAGTAAGGTGCTTTGAACCAAAGTAATGACTACTATAAGATATCCCAGCTCCAGGAAAGGCAGCTGATCGCCACCGAATATCTCGTTGAGGTGTCGAAGCTGACTGAGTCTTAGAAATTGTGAAAAATAGGGTTTATCGTCCGTTGCCGGCCGAATCACAAAACCGTAGTTCTGAAAAATGGCTTCATCGCCGGCCATGATATGATCCACATATTCAAAGAAACTTTGGTCGCCTACCATATTGAATCGCTGACGTTCTTCCTGATGAAGGTCAGGCAAAAGGAGGGGGTCAAAAAACATTGCGTTGGCAAAATTTCGAATATTTAAGATCTCTTCCTGAGAAATTGGGGATTTTTTTAACACAAAGGTGACGTTTCCCCAGGATCTCAGTGCGGCAATGTGTGCACTGGGGTCAGCTATACCTTTGTTTTTAGCTGTTTGCAACAAAGTGGCCAGTATTTTCAGGCTTGCCCGCGAAGGGTAATCGATCCAGGTTGTGATGGCGATTACGCCATCCTGATCAAGATGATCCCACATGAGATCAAAAGACTCCAGGGTCATTTCATAGCTTTCCTGTAAAGCATTGATGCCTGCAGCACCACCAAAAGTGCCCTGTTGCGGTAAAACAATGATGTCGTAGCCCTGTGGTGGTTTGGAGGCCAGAAAATTGCGGGCTTCAATGCCATAGATTTGCAGTTCTTCCTGGAGGAAAAGAGCTCCCGATTCTTCGGAAAACTCCTGCTGCATCATCTCAACAAAACCGCTATTGGGGATCACGACATCAACCCTTTCGGGGTTATATGCAAAAGCATGCGCCAAAGGTGCTCCTTCACCTGCATTTAGCATCAAAACTTTGTTGCGATCCTGCATAATCCATGGTAATGCCTGAGTGGTGTGATCCAGAATATGTGAATCTGCTTCTGCGTCGAAATGTGGGATCACCCCAAAGTAATCTGCATTTACAAAAACATTTTTCTTTACCGGCACTTCACCCGTGAAATTCAAACTTAATGCAGGTGCAAACCGCAAGGCCGGACTGCTAACCACCTCGATCAGTCCGTGGATGCTGGGTTGATAATGAATGATCTCTGCCTCCGGGAGGTTCAGGGCACGTGCCAGGCTTTTATACTGTGATACCGAAATCCTGTCCTGGCTATTTATTAGCAAAACAGATGATAAGACTGCCAAAAGCACGATAGCTATGTGCAATAATGCTTTTTTCTTTACCAGGCTTATTAGTCCTGCCACCACCGAAAACAAACCGATCACAGCGGGCACATGCTGTGGCATGATATTCCCGAAAAGAAGCAGAAAAAATAATCCACCTACCCCCGAACCCAGAAGGTTTGAAAAGTAATAGGTGCCAATTTGCCTGGAGTGCTTAATGAAAAGGATGCCTATGGCCAGTGCTCCACAAAAAAACGGGATGAAATAGATGAGATAATTGGCTGCCAGAATCAGAAACTGCGACCTTTCAACAAAAAGCAGGTATACATCAAAGCTGAAAAAGTCCAGACGGGTGATCTCAAAAGAAACG
>PWNO01000191.1 GCA_003557765.1 Bacteroidales bacterium | reverse complement strand
TTCTTCAAACAAGGTGCCGATCGAGTTCTTTGGTTTCCTTTTTTCCTGCTGGAAGAAGACAAACAGCTTCTGTGATGGACGTGTAAAGGCCACATAGGTTGTGTTGAGCAGGTCCAGGAAGCTCTTTTCCATCTCCTCGTCCATCTTGGGTTGAAAAGGTGTACCCTCCAGGCTGGCTTTTGTCAGTTTTAGCCATGTCGCCGAAAGAGAAGGTGTATCTGTCTCCTCACTCAGGATCCAGAATCCCGGTTTTGTTGGCTGCTTTACAGCCTGATCGGCAAATGGATGTATCACGATCGGGAATTGAAGCCCTTTGGATTTATGAATGGTCATTACCTGTACGGCATTGATCCCCTTCGGAACAACTACCGAGTAGCTTTTGCCCTTCTCTTCCCACCAGCTTAGGAAATCGGAATAAGAAAGCATTTGTCCCGTATCATAATCATAAACAGCATCCATAAAAAAGGAAACAAATGGATTCACCGATTTTTGCTCAGAAAAGAACGTTCTCAGGATGGTTTCACAGGTATCATACATGTTCTGATGAAGAAACCGTTCGAAAGAAAAATCGACTCCATTGTTTTGGAGAAGGCTTGCAATGGCTGTCAGTAGCTGTTTTCCGGACTTTTTATGGCTGTTCTGCGATATGCCCGCTTCTATGAGGCATCCGTGAAGGTTGCCGGGGCCATTGATGAATTTATTGGCCAGCAGATACTCCAGCATTTCAACGGCTGCGATCTCGTCATAAGGATTATCAAGCAGGCGTATGATGCTCAGGAAAAAACTCACCTCTTTTGCCTGGCTGAGCAACAACGACTCGGCGGAGATAACGGGAATATTGTGGTTAAGCAACCCCCTGGCGAGCATGCTGCCCTCTTTATGCTTGCGGCACAGGATGGTAATGTCGCTGTATGGATGTCCTGCCTCACGACATCGGTTAATGGCATCCAGCACCTGCTCCAGCATCTGTTCGTCTGTTGGGATCCATTCTTCATTTTTCCGGAAGGTCACCTCAACATAGCCTGCCTGGTCTTTCTTTACCGGAATTTGTTTCAGGTCATCATAAATGCTTTGAATTTGACCTGACAGATGCTTTTGTGTGAAACGAAAGAAGTCGTTATTGAAGTCTACTATTGCTTTTGCCGACCGCCAGTTGTGTTTCAATACGTTTATTTTACAGCTATGGTCCAGTGTTGACTCCCATTCCGGCTTAGCTACCGATTGGATCTCCTTGCCTAACTTTGGCAGATTTGCAAACTGCTCCACGTCTCCGTTCCGAAAACGATAGATCGCCTGCTTTCCATCACCCACAATCAGGCTATTGTCGCCGGCTGCAAGCCCATTTACAAGAAGTGGCAACAGGTTTTCCCATTGCAAGGCGGATGTGTCCTGAAACTCATCAATCATATAATGCCTGTAGCGCTCGCCAAGTCGCTCATAAATGAAAGGAACGGGCTCTTTGCGAACAATGCCGGCAATTCGCTTGTTAAAGTCAGAGATGTGCAACAACACATTGTCCGATTTGATCTCTTCAAGCAATGACTCCACCTGGTTGAGTACTGCAACCGGATAGATGTTTTCTAATACCGCCTTGTGTGTTAAATATTTTCCAAAACCGGCTTCTGAAAGGCTTTGTATGGCATTGTAGTGGCGTTCAAGCTTCCCTTGGATCGAGTGCAATGCGGCTTTTTCGGCCGGGCCAATTTTTTTGGAGCCAAAATGGTTTTGTTCAATGGTTTTCAGGACATAACTGTTGGGATGGATCTTTTCCCTGACTTTACCGGCTGCCAATTGGGCGAAATATCCGAAAATCCCCTTGGTGGTATAGTAAAAGTCGGTTGCAGTCAGCCCATTTGCATTGATAAGTGCCATGGCAGACTCCGCTTCGTTTTCCACTTTTTGTTCGAAGGAAAAAATTGATTGCTTCAGCGTTTTTACGATTTCCTCAAAATCCTCCGGGCTTAGTCCTCTTAACTGCTTGACATAGGGTGCGCTTTCCTCGTCGGTAAGCGTTTTGGCCATCTCCACAATCAGGTTTTCCAACCGGATGTCTTTCTCCTCATCGGTTTGATTCAGGATGTAATTCAGGAGCAGCTGGGTTAGCTTTTGCTCAGTACCCGCACTGGAGATCAGCTTATCAACAGCAAGCCTCAGCAGGCTTTCGGTATCCAGCTCCACTTCAAAGCCAAGGGGAAGGTGCAGGTCAAAGGCAAAGGTGCGTACCACCCTGTGAATGAAGCTGTCGATCGTACTCACCGAGAAGTCTGCATACTGATGCAGGATTCTTTTCCTCGCCTTGTCAGCCTGTTGAACAATCCATTCATTATTTGGTATTGAAAACCCATCCTTTTCCCAGTCTTTGATTATCTGGGCCATCATCCCTGCTGGTGCCTCGTTCCTGTCTTTTTGGACGAATTCAATGATCCTGCTGAGCTCCTCGATGATCCGCTCCTTCATCTCGGCGGCAGCCGCATTGGTAAAAGTGATTGCCAGGATGTTTTTTACGGCTTCCGTATCCCTGAGCACAATTTTCAGGTACTCCTTAACCAGGGTAAAGGTTTTACCGCTTCCGGCAGATGATTTGTAAACGTAAAAGTTTTTTGCCGCCATCGAATCTTTCTGTTTGTACGAAGATAATTGATTTTTTGTTGGCCTCTTTGGGGAGAGGG
>PWNO01000101.1 GCA_003557765.1 Bacteroidales bacterium | reverse complement strand
AGTCTCATTTGTCGCAATTGGTCTTGAATCTGCATATCCACTAATAGAAAAAATCGGTTCATTATTTTCATTAAGCAATTCCTCCTGGTTATTCTGTTTCAAATTGACCCCCCATTCTGTTTCAAACTGACCCCCCTATTCTGATGATGTTGACCCCGGGGTCAGTATGTGCCAGACTGGCATATTGCCCCCGTCTCTGACGAATAAAAATGGCTTTGGTTGCTACCTTCGTGAGTCCCATTTAACTAACTCACGCAGATTGATCTATGGCAGCAAAACCAAAGTCCATGAGCCAAATTAAACAAATATTGCGGTTTTCCCATCAGGGGAAATCCATCAAATTCATTGCCCGCAGCCTATCGGTCTCTCGCAACACAGTGCGAAAGTATCTGTCGCTGCAACAGGCCAGCGGTCAGTCGGTCGAGGAGCTTTTACAACTCGAAGATAATCAGTTACAGCAGGCCCTTCTTCCAACCAACCAAGCGGCTGATGATCAGCGATACCAGGTTCTGCTCGACCGCTACGACTACTTCTGTAGTGAACTTCGGCGAACCGGTGTCACGCGCTGGCTGTTGTGGAGTGAGTACCGGCAAAGCCACCCCGGCGGCTACTGCTACAGTCAGTTTTGCAAGCACCTGCAAGATCTCGGTGATGCTCGTAATCTGACGATGGCCAACCTGCCCCATCCACCCGGCGAGCAAATCTATATCGATTTTGCCGGCAAGTATGCTGAATATGTGGATCCTATGACCGGCCAGGTCCATCAGGTACCGGTTCTGCTTCTCACTCTCGGTCATAGCCACTATAGTTACGTTGAAGCCATTGCCTCTCAAAAAGCGGAGGATGTGGCCTGCGGAGTCCAGCGCGGACTCTGCTTCTTTGGTGGCGTCTCGAAAGTGATTGTCCCTGATAACATGAAGACCGCGGTGGTCAAAACGGATCGGTATGAGCCGGGAATCAATCGCCTTTTCGGTGATCTTGCGAACCACTACAATATGGGCGTTCTGCCGGCCCGGCCTCGTCGTCCAAAGGATAAGTCCATCGTTGAATCGTCGGTTCGGGATGTATATCGCCACATATTTGCTCCTCTTCGCAACCGCACCTTTTACAGTCTGGGAGAGCTTAATCAAGCCATTCGTGAGCAGCTTGCCGCCTGGCATGACCGCCCCTTTCAGAACCGGGAGGGATCGCGTGGTCAGCAATTCGAACAGATCGAACAACCGGCCCTGCAGCCTCTGCCCAGCGAACCCTTTCAGATCAAGAAATATGCAAGCCTTACCATTCGCAATAACTGCCACATTCAGATCCGCGAAGACAGCCATTATTATAGCGCCCCGCACGCCTATGCCCGAAAAAAGGTGCAGGTGATCTACCCCCCCGATCGGGTACAGATCTTCTGCCAGGGCACATTGATCGCAGCCCACCGGAGGGATCGAACGCCATACGGATATACGACCGTCCGAGAGCACCTGCCGGAAAACCATCGGCACTGGCTGGATCGTGGCCCGGGGTGGTATCGCAGGCGAGCTAATCATATTTCTCCGGATGTGGGCCGGCTGATCGATTGCATTCTTTCCTCAAAGACCTATCCCGAGCAAACCTATCGCAGTTGTGACGGGATTCTCGGGCTGTACCGCAAGGTCGGTAGCGAGTCCCTTACCCAGGCCGCACGCATTGCCCTGGAGCTGGACTCGTGTACCTACAGCTTTGTCAACCGGCTGATCACCAATGGAATGGCAGTGCCCGTTTCAAAAACCCCAGCCGCTGGAGCCGAATTACCTGCCCATGATAATATCCGCGGAAAAACCTATTTCCAACAATCCTTACAACTAACAAAAAAACAAGATCTATGAACACATCCATGAATGAACAACTCATGCAACAGCTTCGTCTGCACGGCATGCTTGACAGCTGGCAATCTCTGCTGGAAACCCGCACCCATCAAAATCTCTCTCTGGTGGAGGGCTTGCAGCATCTGCTGGAGGCTGAATGGCTTGATCGAGGCCATCGCCGTGTGCAAAGACTCAGAAAAGCCGCTGGGTTCCGCTATCAGGCCAGCCTGGAAGAAATCACCTACTCGCCCTCGCGCGGGCTGGATAAAAATACAGTTGCCCTACTTGCCGATGGCCAGTATATCACCCGGGGACACGCCGTGTTGATTACCGGCCCGACCGGAAGCGGCAAAAGCTTTCTTGCATCGGCTCTCGGTCATCAGGCGTGCCAGCTCAGCTATAAGGTCAGTTACTTTAATATGCAGAAGCTGATTCAGCAGCTGGTTCTTTCGCGTGCTGATGGCAGTATCCTGAGGCTGTTATCCAAAATAGCAAAGTCTCAGCTGCTTATTCTCGATGATTTTGGGCTCAGGACGCTGGACAATCAACAGCGGCTCGATCTGCTCGATATCGTAGAGGATCGCCATCAGAAAATGGCCACGATTATTGTTAGTCAACTCCCGATAACCAACTGGTATGATGTAATCGGGGAAAGCACGGTGGCCGATGCCATTTTAGACCGTTTAATACACACCGCACATCGGATAGAATTAAGTGGTGAAAGCATGAGAAAAAAACAGTAATATTGTCATAGCTAATAAATCACAGCAACCAAGTCCAAGGGGGGTCAGTTTCCCCAGACTGAGGGGTCAGCTTGTCCAGAATAACCACCGGGTCATGCTTGACTCT
>PWNO01000050.1 GCA_003557765.1 Bacteroidales bacterium | reverse complement strand
TCAAGGCTGAAAAGAACATCTACAATATGCAGGATGCCACCAGCCTGGAATCTTTCGGAGGAATCTGGGGTAACCCGCAAGGGCGTCCCGAAGCACAACCTTCGCCTTTTGAAGATGCAGGCACGGGCAAGAGCGGAACTGCCAAGAACTCAGCTCTCGTGTTTGAGTTTATCAACAATGAGATCTATGGAGAATATGTTGCGGCTGAAAATGACGTAGCCTGGGGTCTGGGAATTTGGCCAGATGATTCAGATGGCAAAACAGTAACCGCAACAATAACCGGTAACATCATATCAGGCTGGGAAATTGGCATTGATATATGGGGTGGTGTTGATTTTGAAGCCTTTATCAATGAGAACAAAATTACCGGCAATGAGTATAGCATATATAATTGGACCAATACTCAGGTTGACGCCACCTGCAACTACTGGGGTGATGCAATATGCTCACCAGAAAGTACCCCAAATGCAATCTCTGGTGATGTGAACATCTATCCATACTTAACCGGTGGAACAGATGCTAACCCGGATGAGACTGGGTTTACCCCCTTGCCAGATGTTTGCACAGGTGTTGAGGTAGTCGTTGATGCAGGCCTTGACAAAACAATATGTCAAACATCAAGCACAGAACTCCAGGGTGAATCTTCTGTTGCCGGAGACTGGACATATACTGGTCCTGGAACAGCAACAATAGAAGACATTAATAGCACCACATCAACGGTAACGGTAGATGTGGCAGGTGAATATACTTTTACATGGAATGCGGAGCAGGGCCTTTGCACAGATTTCGATGAGGTCAGCATCACCTTCCTGATGGGCACCAACGCAGGAAGCACGACAATAGCAGAAATCCCTGATAAAAATGTCATCGAAGGTGTGCCGTTTATTACCGAATTTGTGATTAACCATCCAAACCCGGATACCGGAGCAGATGATGATATTCATTATGATGGCTTAATTGAATTCAGTAATGCGTTACCTGAAGGAGCAAAAATTATTGAATTAAAAAGAGTTGCAGATATTACCACAACCTATTTGCCGATTGAGAATGGAGATCTTGAAGGCAAAACTCATGTGCTCTTTAGTGAAATAGTGGCTGCTGACCCGGGGCTGCTTAAGAATCATACCCTAAACCAGTATAAATATGTAGCAACGGTAGAAGGCTTTTCAAACGATACGGAGGTGACATTCTCCATGGTAACTTACCAGAATGCATTCGAAATTGATGGTTGTTATTCAACCCTGGCCAGTGAAGGTTATTCCATTGTGGTTGGAGAAACAATTGTATCTGCAGATAATGTAACAGAAGAGTATGGGGATGATATTGAATTTGATATTGAGATTACCTACCCATATATTGATTTTATCGATCTTGAAGATGAAATCCTGACTGATGCAAGGATAACCATCACCTCCGAAAATACCTTCAACCAAGGTGCAACGCTGTACTGGGGATATAATGAAGCAGCAACCAATCAGTCTGCCATTGAAATTAGCGAAGAAACCTCTGTCTATCTGTCGGATATTGTTAACATGGGTCCCACTCCACTTGCAGGACATAGTGGCACCGATACCTGGAATATGAAGCTTACAGGAGTTGACATTGACAAATATGATCTCAAGGTGGAAGCAGTGGCATTAATCAACGTTGGCGAAGATCAAACAGAGCTGAGCTATGATTATGCTGAAGATAACTTTACGATCAACGTGGTTCAAAGAACACTGACCATCGATGGAGATTTCACAGTTTACAACAAATTGTACGATGGAACCGTAGATGCTGAGTTTAGTTTAGAAAACCTCAGCTTGGCGGGAATCGTTTATGATGAGGCTGTTACCTTGAATGCAGTGGCTGAATTTGAAAATCATGAAGTGGGCAGCGACATAGCGGTAATTCTGGAATCTTCAGTTATTGAAGGCGATGATAGAAACAATTATATGCTTTCATTTGAAAACGCACCAACCACAACAGCGAATATTCTGCATGCAGATGACCCGGTCATTGAACTCGCTAACGGTGATACCCCGGAAACCGAACTGGACCAGGGCGACACCAGAGCGTACAGAGTGTTTTATCGTGGTGGCGACTTCTCTTATGAATGGAGCCTTACCGGAGATGAAAACCAAATCCTTACGCAGAATACTGTGCCCGTTGGCCAGGATTACATTTTTGCGGAAATTGAGTGGAATGAGCCTGGAAGTCTTATAATTACTGAGACCTATACCGCTGGCGACCCGGAAAAGGATGAGATATTGTCAAGTAGCCTGGATATTACAGAGGTCACGATACCCAGCATCCTCCAAGGTACCATAGCGTTCAACCGCAACAGCGGAAACCATACACCCATGCCGGGCGTTACAGTTACCCTTACTAAAAATGGTACTGAACTGGTGAGCGTAACCAACTCACAGGGACAATACACATTTGAAGACCTGTCTGAAGGCGAATACACCATCACCGTCTCAACTGACATCCCATGGGGAGGCGCCAATGCCACCGATGCACTGGCCATCGAACGCAGACAGATTGGGACCTATCCTTTCTTCTTTCACCCCGATAGTCTAGACTTTGCATTCCGCGATAAGGTGGGAGATGTCAACGAAACAGGATGGACCAATGCCTCTGACGCATTGCGCGTAAAACGCCGCGCGATTCAGATAGTGTCCGATTTCCCGGCAGGCGACT
>PWNO01000133.1 GCA_003557765.1 Bacteroidales bacterium | reverse complement strand
GATGTGCAGATTGCCGCGGACGGGGTTCGGATAAATATTAAGTGAAATGTCTTCGGTTTCGGGTACATTGGGTGTAATATCCAACATGACCTCAATAACTTTGTCACCGGTAACCTCTGCTTCGCCATCAACCGGTTCATAGCCATCAGCTGTAACCAGGTAGACATAAGTGCCGGGTGTGATGCCGGTAAACACATAATCTCCCGGTTCATTGGTCATGCCATTAAAGGTTACCACAGCGATATCAATTGGATCATCCCAGTTATCCATAACATCAAATGTGACTGTAAACGTGGGCATATCACCTACCTCAAATACGTCTTCCACAACCATGTCGTCTGTTACCTCTACAGCCCTGTTTGAGTCTCCTGCCCATTCGCCGCCGTCCCATCCTGCACCAATAAGGTCAGAGAAATATTTGTATTCGTATGTGCCCGCTTCCAGGTAGAAAGTTGCGACATAAATCATCGGATCGTCGGCGTGGGGTTCCATAATCTGTTCGGGATCTGTTCCCGGCTCTGCCCAACCGACCATGTCTCCCGTGATCAGGATATGGTGCTCGTCAGGGTCAAATCCATATAACTGTCCGTTCATCACCGCATCGGTAATGTCAACGTGGAATATGACTTCAAACACGTCAGGGTCTCCTTCTACTTCAAAGTCAATGCTGACGATTTCTGAATTACCTGTTGTGTAGGCAGTTTGTACGCCGGCTGTATGCTCACCGCCTGGCAGGTTGGTGAAAAGGTATTCTGTTTCTGCGATTTCCTCTGCTACAAGGTTGTCGTTAAGATAAACATTGAAGCCCAGGAAAGCCCTTGTATCGAAAGAACCTGCAGGAGATCCGGCATCATATGGCTCATCAACAGGGATGAAAACGGGGGCCGGGCCTTTAGCCTCAGCAACAGCATTAAAATCGTACCTTACTTCGCCAAGATCCAGTCCGAAAGCACGTAACAGGTAATTCACCTGGAATCCCCAAACGGAAATATCGGTAAAATCAGAAGTGGGGTCAGTTATGTTAAATACGCCGAATTGTGTTCCGGGGACGAAGTCCCAGGGTTCTCCCACACCATCATCGGTGGCTAATCCGAGAAATCCGTTATAGCTCAATCCGATGAAGAAACCTTCTGGCATCTCAATGGGGTTAGCAAACTCATAGGTGTTCCACTGGTCGTCAACATTCGGAACATCTTCTGCTGTGTAAACAATGTTGTTTCTGTCGGGCAAACCATTTGCATCAAGGCCGAGCACCCATACCTTCACGGTGTTGTGTGGTCCTCCTTCGCTGGTCAGATGCCATGTCATCTCATTCAGGATGGCATTGTGGTGATGTACTGCGCCCATCACGCTGTTCCATGTGCCCTGGAAACCAAGCTGGCCGTCAACGACGCCGTCGTCGTAACGGAATTCGGTGACATCGGCCGGATCACTCCAGGTAAGCAGTGCTTCCCCTGCGGCCATTTCGTCTGTGTGGACTTCCACATTTGCGGGGGGCATGATCACATCTGTCATGAATACCTCAATTGTGATGTCGCTGTCGGTCACATCAAATGCAACTTCTTCGGCCACATAACCTGTTTTGCTGATATGAGCAATATGGCTACCTGCCGGTAAGGCTATGGTGGCGGCTCCGTTTGCATCTGTTTCGATATTATCAAAGCCTTCAATGCTGATTACCGCCTCTTCGATGGGATCCTCATCCGCCGAGTCTTCCATCACCATGAAAGTCACATCATAAACATCCAGCGCAACAAAGTTTGCAGTCAGTGTAACATCCTCGGCTGGCATCGTAAATTGGAAAACGGGTGTCGTGCTGACAACATTGTCGTCCTCATCTGTCCAGTTAACAAATTCGTGATACAAATTCGGGGTTGCGGTAATGGTTGCAGTAAAATCTTCCGGATAGCTTCCACCGCCGTGCACCGTACCGGCATCTTCAGGATCCATCTCCAGGGTCAGGGCATAAAAGTCCATGTCCATCGGCATGATATGGGAAATGTGACGTGCCTGTCCGCTAACCACCGTTTCAAGAAGTTGGTTGTTACGGTTGATGATGTGTGCGCCGCTGCTGTTGGTAACCATAATGTTGCCATCACTAAGCTCGCGAACACCTCTCAATCCGGTCATAACACTGTAATAACCAATCTGGTTCCCTTCGCTGTCGAATTCGTATACCCCTGAAGGTGCAGAAAAAGTTGCTACAAGGATGTTTCCGTTGTCAATCTGCTGCAGCTGTTGCGGGAAATTCAGTCCGGTGGCAAACATTTCGATAAAATCGCCATCGGCATCATAGCGGTGAATGCCGTTGGAGCCGCTGGCGGTTATCAGGTAGTCATTCATATCTGCGCGATACACGATCGACCATGGGCCGTTCAGGCCACCTGCGTTGTTGTCAACGAAGTTGCCCAAATACTCCCCATCAACGTCAAAGCTTGCGATGGAGTTGGTATTAGCTCCCCCGGCTACGGTAACAAGAAGGGTTCCATCCGGTTTCATGTAGATACCACGAATGTTGCTCAAAATATCCTGGTCCTCACCTCCGATGGGAGCAAAGGTTTGTTCAAAGTCGCCATCAATGCTGTATTGCTGCACGAGTCGTTTCAATTGGTCTGAGATCAGGAAGCTGGTGCCAAAAAAGTTCCATATAACCTGAATGGGTGTGGTCAGATTCACTTCGTCACCCGG
>PWNO01000131.1 GCA_003557765.1 Bacteroidales bacterium | reverse complement strand
GGAAGAAGAGATTGAATCAGGCAGTCTACAATCCGTAGATGACCTGGAGGCTAGCTTTCGCACCAAGGGTAACACGAATTACAAAGGTTATGTGGTCAACCTGTCCGAAACCTGTGATACTAAGAATGATGTTCAATTGGTCACAGATATCCAAGTAGAACCAAACAATGTTGATGATACGCAATTACTTGAGGAATCACTGCCAAACCTGGTGGTACGGACTGGCCTAAATACACTTTTCACTGATGGTGGTTACGGTAGTCCAGATACAGATAAGGCTATGAAGGGAAAGGTGCAGCAGATTCAAACAGCCATTCGTGGAAGAAAACCCAGTGAAGATAAGTTGCATTTATCAGATTTTGAGATCAAGCGTACTGAAGAAGATATCCCTACCAAAATCACCTGTCCTAACCAGCAAACAGTAGAGGTGCATTCCACCAAGCAAGGAAAGGGCTTTGTAGCTCACTTTGATAGAGGTATTTGTCAGAATTGTTCATACTTGGAAAAATGTCCAGCAAAGCCAGGTAAACGCAATCCGGACTGGCATTTACGGTTCAATCAAGAGAAGATGCGTGTCTCCCAACGGCGCAGGGTGAGCCAGCAATACCTCGAAGAAGGCAAAAATCCAAGAGCTGCTGTTGAGTCAACTGTCAGGCAGATCAAACATCCATTCCCTGCCAGCAAATTACCAGTGAGGGGTCAATTCAGAGTCACTTGTATGATGGTTGGTTCAGCAATAATGACTAATATCCGCCGAATTCAGCAATATCGAGTTGAAATAACGAAGAATAATCAAGAAGAAGAGACGAGTAATGATGATTCTTCTATTTCTTTTGTTCAATTTATGCACAAAATCTTATTGCCAGATTCGTTGTTAGCATCTAATATAGTGTTTTTTAATTGTTAAAGTTCGTGTTATTGCAGAGGACTCATAATAATACTTATGAAATAATAAATTAATTAAGAATGTTTAGGATAAATATGGACCATAAAATTAAAACAAATCCTAAAAATATCAATTGAAAATGCCTACGGACAGTTAAACTATTCTCATCTTTATCAGCAAGGTCTTTTTTTATTATTGAAATCATTTTCTTATGGGTTGGGGGTTTAAGTTCTCTATTTACCTGAAACTGATCTTCAAGTGCAGGTTTTGATGTTTTAATTAATTTTTCATGTTCGTAAACAATATTTTCGCACTGCAAACATGCTATCATATTTTTTATAATGTCTTCATTTCGATAATAACCTGCTGCTCTGGTGTAAAACAAAGAACGTAGGATAACCTTACCTCCACATACCTTACATGATTCCACAGAATTCTCAAATAGCTGACCAGCAGATTTATTTATATTGTTTTTAAAATGGATGATTTTATATATACCTTTAGCAATGGTAAAAAAACCAAAAACTACGCAGCCATATATAAGAAAAGAGAAAAATTTCATTATTATTTTGCTTTCATATTTTGTCTTTAGTTTAAAATATAAGGGTCATCCATCAACCTGTGAAAATTAGGTTTATTTCTATGATTATTAATCAAATTCCTGAATAGCGATCTTCCTTTCTAAAATGTTATTAAAAAATTATCAATACAATTAAGTAATTTGATATTAAACCAATGAAGATAGAAATAAAAAATACTAAACACCCCCAACCACCGTAATAATCACCTAAATCACCATCTGTAAAATGATGATAATCAAAAATATCACGGCCGCGTTTGTATATATTTTTTCCTCTAATCATCGTAAAACCATCATATGACATACCACAATTTTTACACTTAATTATTCCTTTATAATAATTTCTTTGTTCACTTTCCGACTCGAATTCATTGAACTTATTGTATTCTTGAAACGCAACATTGGTGGATTTACACTTAGGACATGGAAACTTATTCTGAAGTTTAGATTCATTATAGTTTCGAACAATAAGAACCCCAAATAGTCCTGGTAATATTATTGACCCATACATCCAGATGTTGTAAAAAGGCGTTTGGTAAATCAAAGGTAAAAATAAAGCATAAAGTAACCATCCCCCTAAATAGGTTGTGAGAATCAAAAATGCGACATATTTCATATACCCTCTCTTTACAGTTTAACTGAGATTTAAATATGTGTCCGAGCTTTAACACTGTCATCGATTATAAATGAAAGTATCGAAGATCAAGTGACTATGAGGCGAAACTTTTATAGAAAATTACCGAAATATCTTAATTATCACGAATTAATGTGTGGCCATTAGATAAACAATGCTAAAAATATTCTAGAGTAAAAAGATATTCTAAAAGCGTGATTTTTTATTAGAGAAATCTCTATTCATTCACACAAACCACAAAACCCTTCAATTGATAAATATTTCTATTAGATCATTCTACCTTTATGCTTTTCACCCAATCACTATTCACCGCCTTTCCCACAATCCGCTAAGCGCGGCATTATCAGTTTGGTGAATGGTGGATCGTGAATGGGGAATGGTCAAAGACACCACGCCATTGCAAGGTTGATCTCAATTATAACGGGATTCCCATTCACTATTCACCCAATCACTATTCACTGCTTTTCATCAATCCGCTAAGCGCGGCATTATCAGTTTGGTGAATGGTGAATTGGGAATGGTCCCACTCCGCTATGCTTCGGGGAGGCTACGCACTGAATGGTCAAAAACACCACGCCAATGCAAGTTT
>PWNO01000241.1 GCA_003557765.1 Bacteroidales bacterium | reverse complement strand
GCGCTCACGAAACTTGCGCGATCTTGAAGCACACATCACAGCACCAGAATATAAGTATCTGAGCGCATCGGGTGCCACGAACTTTGAAAGCGTTCATACACTTAATTCTGAAACACTTACCCTGAATGTTTCAGGAGCATCAAGCATGAAGCTTGATATAAAGGCCAAGACCCTTAATACGACAGTGAGCGGCGCCAGCGGAGTGAACCTTCAGGGTAGTGCCGGAAAGCACAAATTGACAGCAAGCGGTGTTTCCACTGTGCGCGCATTTGATCTTGAGACAAAAGATGCGGAGGTAAGCAGTTCCGGAACGTCAAGCGTAAGGATCACCGTTTTGGAAACAATTAATGCTGATGCCAGCGGCACCTCCTCCATCAATGTCAGGGGCAACCCTACAACCATTGGATATTCTACATCTGCAGCAGCCAGAATTTCCGGCATTGACAAAACCAGAGCGCACGAAACCACAATCCTGGAAGAAGATGAAACGATGGTGATAAAGGTTGGTGACAGAGAAGTTGTTATAGCTGAAGGGAAGCGCCCTGAAGTTAGAACCAGGGTCAAACACAGACCCTCATGGCGGAACACCTGGACAGGTTTTTACCTCGGAGTGAATGGTTACATGAGTCCGTCCAACAGCCTGAGTCTGGACCCTGAAGCGGAGTTTATGGACCTTGAATACAACAATTCGGTATCTGTAAACCTGAACCTTTGGCAACAAAACCTGGCCATTGCCAGGGGAAATCACAGCAACTTCGGCCTGGTAACTGGACTTGGTGTTGGCTGGAACAACTACCGCTTTGAGCAAAATGTCAGGCTGGTACATGGAGAGGATGAACTCCAACATTTCACAGACACCATCCATAATTTCAGAAAAAACAAACTGACTGTCTCACACCTGAATGCACCCCTGATGCTCGAATTTCAAACAGCACAAAGCAATCCGAACAGCCAGTTCCACATGGCAGCAGGGATCAATGTTGGCGTTCGCCTCAGAAGCCATACAAAGTATGTATATCGTGACGGTGGCAGCAGGGAAAAGGAAAAAGACTTTAAAAGCTATCATCTCGTTCCTTTCCGTTATGAGGCCATTGCACGGATTGGCTGGGGCAGGGTCAACCTTTTTGCCACTTATTCATTGAATTCGATGTTCCGGGATGAAAGGGGTCCTGAACTCTATCCTGTCAATATTGGGTTACGGATACTCAACTTTTGATCTAAAAACAGATAATCCTTTTTACGCTGTTGGTTTTTTGTAGCAGCCGGACATTGGTCCGGTTGCTTTTTTGTTTTCAAAAATAAGGAAATGATTATTTTTGCAAAAAAGAGCAGATTATGTCAGGACATAGCAAATGGTCGACCATCAAGCGTAAGAAAGGGGCTCTGGATGCCAAGCGTTCCAAGATCTTCTCACGCATCATTAAAGAAATCAATGTTGCCGTTAAGGATGGAGGTAATGACCCTGAAGGGAATCCACGACTGCGGCTTGCCATTGCAAATGCCAAAGGGGCAAACATGCCCAAAGACAATATCCAGCGCGCTATCTCCAAAGCAGGCGATAAGGATGCTGCAAACTTTCAGGAAATCACTTATGAAGGCTATGCAAACCATGGTGTGGCAGTGTATATCGAATGTCTGACCGACAATCAACAACGTTCTGTAGCCAATATAAGGTCCTACCTTAACAAACACAATGGCAAACTTGAAACAAATGGGGCTCTGAGCTTTCTATTCGACAGGAAAGGGGTCTTTTCAGTAAGCGAAAAAGCAGTTGAAAGCAAAGAAATTGACGAAGAGGGGTTCATGATGGAGGTGATCGATGCCGGTGCGGAAGATGTGGAGCATGAAGAAGGGTTTTTCAATATCTATACCGCAATGGAAGACTTTGGCAGCATGGTAAAAAAGCTGGAAGAACTGGGGGTGGAGGCTGAGAATGCTGAGTTGCAACGAATTCCGAAAACAACAGTGAAGCTAGACAAAGATGCGGCCCAGGGTGTGCTGAAGCTTATCGATGCATTTGAGGATGACGATGATGTCCAGAATGTATTCCATAACCTTGAGCTTACCGACGAGATGATGGATGCCATGTAGCAAACATATACCCGGCACGAGACCAGTGCTGCCATCTGCTGCTGTCAAAGTAAGGGGATCGCGTCAATCAGCTTTTTTGTGTAATCACTTTGGGGGTTTAGATAAAGTGCATCTGCCTTATTGATCTCTTCCATTTGGCCGTTTTTCATCACGATTATACGGTCTGACATATATTTTACCACAGAAAGATCGTGTGAAATAAAAATAAATGTAAGGCCGAATTCCCTTTTCAGGTCATTAAGCAAATTCAGCACCTGAGCCTGAACTGAAACATCAAGGGCGGAGACCGATTCATCACAGATCAAAAACTCGGGATTAAGAGCCAGGGCACGGGCAATGCAGATTCGCTGTCGTTGCCCGCCGGAAAACTCATGCGGATAGCGATCATAATGCTTCTCTTCTAACCCTACCCTTAGCAGCAGATCAAAAATGCGTTGCTTTCTTTCCTTTTTGTTATTGAGGATGCGATGCACGCGCATGGGCTCCATGATGGCATTCCCTACGCTTATACCGGGTGTCAGAGAGGCATATGGATCCTGGAAGATGATTTGGAATTTTGGACGCAATCTTCTGAGTTCTGACGGACGAAGCCGGGCAATGTCCTGTCCT
>PWNO01000138.1 GCA_003557765.1 Bacteroidales bacterium | reverse complement strand
GACGATCAGCATACACATCTATTATCCACCCACGAATAATTACAAAGGTACCATGATATTTGACGCACAAAACAGGAAAATGGCTGTCCTGAATGAGAAAGCAGAGTCTCTGAGCTGGGATCTTCCGGAGGATCAATATGACTCGGTGATTGACGAAGCTTATGATGTAGAAAAATTGTGGTAATCAAGCCCCCGTCTCAATCTAAATCTGGTGTTATAAAAACGGAGCCACCGCAACAAATCTTCGCGGTGGCTTCTTTATTCTGATCCGGATAGCATCTCCTGCACTTCTGTTTCCAATAGCACATCCAACGTGTCTCGTAATGATTCCAGACTGGGATCTTTTTTGATGATGATACCCTCGGGGTCAATTAGCAAGGAGTAGGGTATGCCTTCCACGTTGTAAAGAGAGACCACGGGCGAGTTCCATATCCGCAGGTCACTGACCTGTGGCCAGATCACACCATCTTCTTCTATGCCTTTGATCCACTGTTCGCGCGTCCTGTCAAGTGAAATGCCGTATATCTCAAATCCGTATTCATGATATTGATCGTAGACCTCCCTGAGTTTAGGGTTGGCTTTGCGGCAAGGTGCGCACCACGCAGCCCAGAAATCAATCAACACATAATTACCTCTGAATGAAGACAAGGCGATCATCTCTCCGTCAGGCGAGGGTAGAATCACCTCAGGAGCTTCTCTGCCCAGGGCAATCTGCTCACTAGCGCGTTGTCTTTGCGCTTCATTCCGGCGGTGCCGGTTAACGCGGCGACTCAGGTCCAACACATGTTTATTTGTGGGATACACACGGGAGAGTGATTCACTCAGGAGTTCAAAATACTCAAAATGTTCCTGCTCCCGCAACAGCAACTCATTGCCGAAATATTGATAGAGCGCAATGATGGCAGCCAATGACCGGGGGTTCTGCCGGATAAATGTTTTGACATGATCTTGCTGCGCCTGGAAGATCTCACGGTAAATCACCATCAACTCATCGCGAATCTCAATGAAGTCATCTGCATACCTGCTTGCTTCAAAAACTTCCACCAGAGAATCAACACGGGCGTATTGTCCACGCAGATGCCTGTTTAACTCAGAAAGCAATACAGAGCCTTTTGAACCCTCCAGATGATGATCATCCGTCAGGCTCCGAGCATCACCATGCAAAACGATCTGCTCACCTGGTTCAACTACCAGTGTGATGTGGCTATCCTCATACACCCGAAGGATAAAAAAGCCGGCCTCATCAATTTGTTGGCGGTGAGAAAAAGCGCCCTGGTTATCTGTTTTGAAACTGTCGAGTGGTATCAGGTCATTAGGCGTCAACTCTTTAACCACAATTTTCTCATCAACCGCATTTTCAAGTTGGCCAGAAATCAGAAAAAAGTCGGGATGATCGCCCTTATCATTAGACTGACAAGCAATTAATGTAAGCGCCAAAATATATATTGGTAATGGCTTTATCATCTTTTAAAGAAGACTGGAATTCACGCTATCAAAGGTAATAACAATAACCATGACCGTCTGGAGGTTTAAGATTTTTTAACCTGTGATAGTCACTGAAATCAGCTTGCAACGCGCTCTTTACTTCTTTCAAGCAGTGCAAAAGCGATCATAATTATTAAAAAAGAGAAAATTGCGGAAAGGAATGTGCGGCTCAATGTTTGCGTAAATTCTGCAAGGCTGAATATTTCAAGAAAAAAAAGCATGACATGATGAAGCAAGACAAGAAAGAGGACATATAATGCTAGCGTAACGCTACCCATGGAACGAAAGGAAGGATTCATGTCCATATCTTGCTGGCGGGGGCCTAGGGTCAGACGCAAGACTGCCGGCCTGCAAAACGCCATAAACACGCTGGCAGCTGCATGGATAGCCAGCGAGTCTGAGAACATGTCGATGGTTAATCCAAGAACAAAAGCCAGGATCAGCAGGATCACACCTTTAATTCTGACAGGCAGCATAAGAACAAAAAGGGGGTATAATTGCGGATTGATCATTTCACTTAAGGTAACTTTATTGATAATCAGTATCTGCAAAGCCACCAACAAAACAAACATCCAGACAAGCCTCCAGTGAATCATAAGCAATAGTCCTTATATATCAGGCGAAATAAGCATTTCCAGTTCTTCATGTTCCTTCTGAAACAGGTTTGTCACGATGTAAACATGCGTGAGTTTATTAAAATCAAGTTCAAGGTCCACAGCAGCAGTGTAAAATGTTTCCCCACGTCGGATTTCCCACTCTTTGACGCGGCCAATCGGAATGTTGGCAGGAAAAATAGTGGATAACCCACTGGTTACAATTTTGTCGCCAGTCATAAGCTCAACATGAGGTGGGATATAATACATATGAGCCACACGATAATCCCTGCCTTCCCATTGCAAACTGCCCATGTGGTCATTTTTCTTAAGTTTCACACTGACCAATACGTCGCTATGCAACAGAGAAATGACGAGGCTGAAGTTATCTGACACCGCTTTGATCACCCCTACCACCCCATTGGGTGTAATCACGCCCATATTGGGCTGCACACCATGCTTTCTGCCTTTATCAAGGGTGAGATAATTATTTCTTCGTGTGACAGAACGGTTGATAACACCGGATTCCATATAAGTAAACCTTCTTTCTTCAAGGCTATCCCTTACCTCCAATACCGTATCCTCACGTATCAAAAAATTATCTTTCATTAGATTCAGCAGCCTGTTGTTCTGCT
>PWNO01000257.1 GCA_003557765.1 Bacteroidales bacterium | reverse complement strand
TAGAGCATGATCTGGTCAAAGTAGGGCGATTTCTCCATAATGGCCTCCTCTATCCCTTCCGGACTGTATTTCTCGCCATCGCTTCCTATGAGCAGGCTTTTGCTCCTGCCCAGCACATAGAGATACCCTTCCTGATCCAGGTAACCAAGGTCTCCCGTGTGCAGCCACCCGTTCCGAATGGCCTCTGCAGTGGCTTCTTCATTATCCCAATAGCCTGGCATCACATTTTCTCCACGCACCATGATCTCCCCTTGCTCTCCGATCGGTTTCTCCTGTCCATCTTCTCCACAGATCTTCAGGTCGAGCCGGGGTACCACCTTCCCCGAAGATCCCAGTTTGTGAAAAGCGGGTGTATTTGAGCTAATGATGGGAGCTGCTTCCGTCAGACCATACCCTTGATACATGGGAATGCCCAGGGCATAAAAGAAACACTGGAGTTCAATGTCGAGCAAGGCACCTCCACCCACAAAAAACTCAAGGCGTCCGCCAAAGCCGTTTCTCACCTTATTAAACAAAATGGCACTAAAAAAGCGGTATACAGGTTTAAGAAGTTCACGATGTCCACCACCCTTATTGTGTCCCTCCCTGTTATAGGCATATGCCACTCTTAACCCAAGCCGGAACAACCACCAGGCAATTTTCCCTTTGGATTTTACCCCTTTTTCGATGTTATTTCGAAAGTTTTTTGCAAGGGCGGGCACACTCAAAAGGAAGTGCGGCTTGACCTCATTGATACAAACCGGAATGTTCCTGAGCGTTTCGTTCAGTGTTTTACCTGCCTTCAGCGATGCCAGACTGGCACCGTTTCTAATGAGGGCATATATTCCAACCGTATGCGCAAACGAGTGATCCCAGGGAAGAATATGTAGTGATGTATAATGGGCCGGCACATCAAAAATCAGGGAAGCCTGCTCCACATTGTGCAGATAATTCTGATGTGAAAGGATGATCCCTTTGGGGTCTGCAGTGGTGCCAGAGGTATAGCAAATATTTGCATAATCTTCCGGAACGAGTGAATTTTTAACCTTTTCCAGCAATCCATTCAGGTACTTCTCCTTCTCATCTCCATGTTTGCGAAGGTCCTCAATAAAAAAAGCCTTTTTCCCATGGGTTTCCGCCTTTTGCCGGTATTGTTCTTTAACCGGATCGAGCAAAACAATAAATTCAAGCTCTGACAAGGAATCGATCAGACCAAAAACCTTATGCTGATGATTCCCCGATACGATCACACCCTTACATCCGGCGTGGCGCAGGCGAAATAGCAAATCGGCAGGTTCCTCAATCTTCACGGAAAGGGGAACTGACACGGCACCACAGAAAAGGATGGCAAGTTCACCAATCACCCAGTCATTGCGCCCTTCGGAGATCAATGCAACCCTGTCGCCTTTTTCCAAACCAATGCTCAGCAACCCACGGGCTGATCTCCTCACCTGCCGGTCGCAGGCAGCATAGGTCATACCCTCATATTGACCAGACTTTTTCTCCCAAAGCAAGATATTGTCCGCAAATTTTAATACACTTGACTCAAATAAATGAGGCAGGCTCGTGTAATTCATAGCAACGATTTAAAAGTTTATAGCCGTCTGCATAAGAATAATCATCACTTTTTTAGTAAATAATTACTCGCAAAAAGACTAAATTTGCGCTTCAAAACTAACGATATTTTTAATCTCTGCCGCATTAATATGTTTCAACCTGTACTGTTTTCCATCATTAAAAAGTACCAAAAGCAGCTGTTTTTATCGGATCTTACTGCAGGTCTGATCGTTGGAATTGTGGCATTGCCTTTGGCCATTGCCTTTTCGATAGCCTCAGGGGTTCCGCCTGAAACGGGCTTGATCACGGCTGTCGTAATTGGTTTCATGGTTTCTTTCTTTGGCGGGAGCAGGGTGCAAATCGGTGGGCCTTCGGGTGCCCTGATCGTTGTGATTTACGGAATCATGCAGCAATTTGGGTTTGAGGGGGTGGTAATCGCATCAATCATGGCAGGGATCCTGCTGGTAATCATGGGACTATTGCGTGCCGGCACCATCATTCAGTTTATGCCATACCCCATTGTGGTTGGTTTCACCAGCGGTATCGCGTTAATGATATTTACAGGTCAGGTTCAGGATTTCCTGGGTATTGACATAGCTGGAGCACCCTCAGAACCGGTTGGCAAATGGGTATTCTATTTTCAAAATATGTCGGAGATTAATCTGAAAGCTTTACTGATAGGGATAGTTGCCTTGCTGATCACCCTGTTTTGGCATAAGATATACAGAAAGATCCCGGGCTCGCTTGTCGGGATCATCATAGCCACGTTGCTCACCTTATTCTTCGGTCTGGAGATTGAAACCATAGGCAGTCGCTTCGGAGCCTTTTCTGCATCCTTTCAGCTCGCCGGCTTTTCAAATGTATCCATTGACCTTTTGCAACAATTATTTGTTCCGGCTTTCACACTGGCGATGCTCATTTCCATTGAATCGTTGCTTTCTGCGATAGTTGCTGATGGTGCAACAGGCTACAGACATCGTCCAAACACTGAACTCATGGCCCAGGGCATTGCCAATATTTGTGCGCCGCTGCTTGGCGGAATGGCGGGCTCGGGTGCGCTTGCCAAAACCATGACAAACATCAGAAACGGCGGCAAAACACCGGTTGCGGGGATCATTCACGCAATCGTGATTCTGTTTTTTATGCTGTTTTTGGGAAAACTGGCCATGTACATTCCGCTAACAGCG
>PWNO01000256.1 GCA_003557765.1 Bacteroidales bacterium | reverse complement strand
TGGTGCGCCCGTGAATAAAACCGGGATACACCTGCTTGCCCGTAGCATCAATGACCTCTGCATCCGCGGGTATGTCAATATCCTGGCCAACAGCTGTAATGATGCCGGCTTCAAAAACTACCGTTCCACCGGGAATTACTCCCTTCGTGATGGTGTGCACATCGCCACCGGTAATGGCAACAGCATGCCGCTGGGGTGGGGCAGGGGTGTGAGCAACAACGCTGCCTGGAATGCTGAAAAAAAGTGCCAGGGCCAAAATGCTTAATTTGCTTATTTTGTTCTTTCGCATAATCTAGAATTGTTATTCTGATGTTTTCAATTAATAATTCTGAATTGAAAATCGATAATTGACAATTGACAATCGATAATCGATAATCGATAATCGTCAATCGTCAATCATCACTTTCCCGCAGTATATAATCAATGATCATTGCTCGTTCCTTTCTGACTTCATCCCGGAGGAGTGTGTCTTCTTCGCGGTCGAAGTATTTCCGGCCATCGACCCAGCTTTGCTGTGGAATAGAAAAGCTCGAGAGCGGATGTCCGTTCCAGATCACAAAGTCGGCGTCTTTTCCTGCTTCAAGTGAACCGGTGCGATGATCAATGCCCATGATTTTGGCCGGATGCATTGTGATGAAATTCATGGCATCGATTTCGCTGACACCGGTTTTCATGGTTTTGGCGGCTTCCCAGTTCATGCGCGTGGAAAGCTGGGTGTTGTCAGAATGCAATGATGTAAGTACCCCAACATCATTAAGCAACCTGGCGTTGTGCAATATGCCGTCCTGGGCTTCCACTTTAAACGACGACCAATCGGTCCATACAACGGCTGCCGCACCGTGATCTCTCAGTTCGTCGGCTATTTTGTAGCCTTCGAGTGTGTGTTCGAACGATCCGATAGTGAAACCGTAAGCTTCTGCCAGGCGTATCATCATGAGCATTTCGTCCTGGCGGTAAGCATGTACATGGGCTTTCCTTTCGCCGTTGATCACTTCGAGGATGGCCTCCAGCTGCAGGTCTCTTCGTAATGGCAGGGCATTTGCTGCCCTGTTTTCGGGTTTTTGGGCTTTCTCGTATTCCAAAGCTGCCTGCAGTGCATCATTGATGATCTGTTCGGTGCCTTGTCGCGTATTGGGATAGCGAGTTTCCATGCCTTTCACGTTTTCGCCGAGGGCAAATTTCAGGCCGGGAGCGGCATCGTTGATCAATAAGTCATTGGGCAGATGCCCTGCACGCATTTTAATGATTGCGCTCTGGCCTCCAATCGGATTGGCCGATCCGTGAAAGAGGGTGGCAGAGGTGATTCCGCCGGCCAGCAGCCGGTAAATCCACACATTGTCGCCATGTATAACATCTTCGATGCGCGTTTCGGAAGTGATGGCACTGCCGGTTTCGTTCACGTTGCCGGTGATGCTTGTATGCAGGTGCGGGTCTATCAGGCCAGGTGTAACATGCATGCCGTCGGCATTAATAATCATAGCACCATGCGGTGCACTAAGGTTATGCCCTATGCGCGTGATTATGCCCCGCGTGATGAGCATGTCGGCGTTTTCGAGGATGCCTTCGTCACCTTGTGTCCAGATGGTGGCATTTTTTATGAGCACATGGCGGGGCTGTACGGGCACTTTTGGCAAGCCATATTCCATCGAAGGAAAGCGGTCTGGCAGATCCAATGGTGGTTTTGCAACGGCTTGCTTCTTTTCTTCCCGCTTTGTGATACCGCTGCGCCGGGCTGTCCATGTAAAAAACGTTGTTTCATCGTTTTCACCGATGCCCAGCATCTCGTCGTTGCTGATGGTGGCCGATAGCCTATGCAAACCCTCCATGCCAATTGAATCACCCTCAAAACGAAAGCTGAGCCTGTTGTCAGCAAACTTCAGCTGCTCGAGCCTCGTTTTTTGGTCTTTTTTTTCAATATGACCTCTCAGGCGATTCGGCTGACCCATAACATGCAGTTCGGCACCATCAATCTCATCAAAACCCGATAATTCCCATTCTCCTGCTAAATCTTGTTTTTCAGTTTCAAGCGGGTATTGCCTGCCGTCAACCCATACTTCGATGATTTTGCTTTCGTGTTCAAAAATGTCACCATCTGCAATAAAAAAACTGGCAGCTTTACCCTTTTCGAGGCTGCCGTAACGGTTGTTAATCCCCAGCATCTGGGCAGGCCTGGTTGTAAGGGCGGCCAATGCATCATTTTTCGACAAGCCGCGGTTGACAGCTTTCCGAAGGTTTTTGATGAACTTTTCCTCGCTTCCGTATGCGCTCAGTGAAACAGACACTCCTGCGGCCACAAGCCGGCCAGGGTTTTCAGGTGCAAAATACCAATGCCGCAGGTCTTCCAGCGATACCGAAAGTGCTTTCTCCGGTATGTCAACCTCGGGTGCCTTTGGAAAAGCAATGGGTAAGATAAATGGCAGCCCGGTTTGGCGCATGGCTGCTGTGCGGCGGTATTCCTTGCCGTTGCCCATGATCCATGTTTGCAGGCCAAACTCACTGCCAATGGCCGATGCGCGAAAGACACAGTTTTCATCGGTTGTATTGAAGACAAAGGCTTTGTTGTGTTGACGCGATTCTGCAAGTGCCTGCAAAGCCATGTTATTTTCGGGTCGTAAGGATGCCGGATTGGTCCTGTGCACTTCCCAGGCAGCCTCATACCACTCAGCATCAAGCATAGTTTGACGGATGAGCGCGATAGCACCCATCAGCGAAGCTGGATAATCTCTTGGTC
>PWNO01000030.1 GCA_003557765.1 Bacteroidales bacterium | reverse complement strand
GGCGATGTCAGGCTTAACGGTACCGAATTGCAGGCTTTGGAAGGAGCCTCGGGAAATTTCCTGCTGGTCTATTCGCGTTTCGACGAGCTGACTGGAAAACGCGAACTGCTGGCTTATGAAATTGTCGATGTCATGGAACCGATGTCGACAAAACTGCAGGTGGATATAGGAGGGCAGCTCCGGCCGCTCTCCCGCCCTTTCGACACCGATGCCCTTTTCCCCACAGTTACCCGCGGTATGACAGACGAGAGCGGCAACAATGAAATCTATGTCTATCAACACATGTCCGGCCCGCAGAAAGATTGGCTCTGGGCAATCCGCGATACCGTCGATAAACCGTGGAAAATCGAGGTGTATTGGCGAGCCAGGGAGGAGCTGGATGTACTGTGGCCGTTCGAGGTCAATATTTACGAGGCTTCATGGAACCTCGAGCGAGCCCAGCGTTATGCACGCGATCCGGTGACACCCGGTTCCTCGGCGGCAATGCCGGAGCCCAAGGTCTATTTCCCCCCCACCATGTCGGTGGAGGCTATGCCCTACCAGGTGCCCGCCAACCATGTCGTTGTTGATAACGGCGCTTTCTATACCACAAACGGCACCCAGGGCCTGGCTCTGTTGAAATATACCAGCGGCGATCTGGTGTGGTTTGAAACGATTCTGTCCGTGTTCGGCAATAATTTCGATTTTTTCCCCCTCGAAACTACTCAGGAAGCATGGGTCGCAGAAGAGATTCTGCCGCCCTTTGCCGACGATGATGAGTTCTTTTATCCCGGCTGGATCAAAACCCGTAACCAACCGGCCGAACCTATCCGTAATCCGTACAATATCTACACCTATGATTATCCAGCCGCCTACAAATCACCACAGGCAATCGACAGCACTATTTTTCCGGTCAATACCGGACTTCTGGAAGTATGGTGGGCCCGCCCCAGCCGTTTTAATGAGATTCCGGAAAGCGGCGCCGAGTATGTCGCTCCCCTGCCGGCACCGATTTTCATCCCCAGTCAGCCGGTTCGCTATCGAGCCCGTTTCCCGGAAGCGGGAACAGCCTGGAACGATGCCCCTGTTCAGATCGTTATTGCCTCCGGCCGCGGCAGCGGTGGCGGAACGATCAACGACTTTGCCCCGGTAATCGGCCCGAACCTGTTCATTAGTCAACCTGACGAAAGCCGCAGTGCCGATTTGGTCGGTGGCGTGCCCGGTTCCAGCTTTACCGTGGAGGCCTGGCTCAATAGTGCGCAGTTTGATGAACTGGAGTCGTTTGAACTGGCTCGCTTTGAAAAGGAGGAACAAGGTGAATTCAGTACGCTCGTTTCAATCTGGTTTGACGCCGGCAACCTGAAAATCTCCTTTGGAAACGACGAATACGATATCGAACTGGATAGACCGCTCTCCGACTTCCTTCCGTATACGCGCACAGACCTGGAGTATGAACCTTGGCACCATATTGCCGTCACCCGCCGGACCGACGGCACCTGTGCCTATTATATCAATGGCTATCCGGCCGCCGTCGGCGAAGTTCCCGATATGCCCGATATCGACTTTGGTCAGGACCGATTCAGAATGTTGAATTTCTTCACGGGAAGCGCCATGCAGATGCGTTTGTGGTCACGGGCGCGCGCTTGGGAGGAAATAAAAACCGGCCGTTACGAAGCCGTGGCCAAGCCGGACAATCACCTGATCGCCGAGTATCTGATCGAGCCGCAATGGAATCCCATAACCCAGCAGCACTGGTTCCCCAACCCAACCCTGACGGATTCATCCGGCAACAATAACCACATGGCTCTCGGAGTCGATAATCTTCTGACTGTCGATCACGAACACGCGTTGCCGAAACGCCTCAACGGCATGGTCTTTTCCGGCGGCAATCCACAACTCTATGTACAGCGCGACAGTGATGAGGACGGCTATAATCCCAACGAGGAACACGCCATGCTGATCGACGGCATTGCCTATGCCCTGCGCTACGATCTGAACATTGCCGAGCATGAGGACAGCAGCTATGCCTCGGAACCGTTTGTCCTGGTTCAGTACACTGATGCCGACAGCGGTCGCACTCGCATGAAAGCGCTGCAGGTGATACCGGAAAACGACATGTATCGCTATTCGACCTTTCTCGAAGCCGGACAGATGATCCAGGCACCGGCACCGCTGGCCTTTCTGCAACCGGCGAACTGGCATGAGTTTGTAGAAGGGCCTGAACTCGACGGGCAGGAAACCTGTTTCCGGGACCGAAAAGGATGGTTCTGGGCACATCAGGCCGGTGACGAAGGTGGCCATGTCGATTATGTTTTCGATTTTTCCTATCCCCATCAGGAAAATTTTGACTATCCGGCAGATAGTCTTCCTGAAGTCGGTACCCGCATCGACTGGATGTCCGGATACACCGGACGGGGGCCTGAATGGCCGCCGCGAAACGTCGATCACGACCCGCTGAATACACCGATCAATTACACCTTTCATGTCATGTGGCCGGAAACGGTGCCGCGACTCTATATTGGTGACACGCTGACCAGTCCTAAGGACGGACTGCCCGCAATCCGTGGTCAGTTGAGTGCCGCCCTGCTCTACCAGCAGTCTCTCCGGCATCCGGCCAATGACGAGGTCGGACTGCATCCGAGTGTCCGCCTGATCGATCCGACCGCGGCCCGGAAAACCGCCATGGAAGAAGTGCCGGGAAGCCTGAAAAGCTACCGTGATCCACGTACCGCTTACACTTTCTTTTCGGAACTGCCGCCCCTGCTG
>PWNO01000194.1 GCA_003557765.1 Bacteroidales bacterium | reverse complement strand
GTTAGAGGTTAGAGGTTAGAGGTTAGAGGTTAGAGGTTAGAGGTTAGAGGTTAGAGGTTAGAGGTTAGAGGTTAGAGGTTAGAGGTTAGAACGTTGGAGACCTAGCGCCCTGAAGGGGCAATTTAATTCAGCCCAGTGTCAACGCCTTGGGTAAATGCGGGCAACACCCCTTTAGCGCCCTGAAGGAGCAGCTTAAACGCAAGCACAAAAAACTGATTATTAAATACTTTAGAAATTACAAACAGATGAAACTATTTAGAATCATCACAATCTTTTCGCTTTTGGCGTTTGTTGCGCAAAATGTTGACGCACAGGACCTTTCACAGACTTTCCGCGGTACGGTGGTTGACGCATACACGGAGGTTCCCTTACCGGGTGCGACGGTCATCATTATAGACTCTTCTCCGCTCAAAGGTACTTCGACAGATATTGATGGCCATTTTCGCCTGGATAATATGCCGCTTGGTCGGTTCAACATTGAAGTCCGGATGATGGGATACCAACCAAACACTATAAACAACCTATTAATCAGCTCTGGGAGGGAATTGGTAATCACGGTAAGACTCGAGGAACAGGTGTACCTGCTTGACGATGTGGAGGTAAGGCCTGAACTCCGCAAAGACCAGCCCCTGAATGAGATGGCGGTGATCAGTGCCCGTTCCTTTACCATCGACGAAACCGAACGGTATGCCGGCAGTCTTGGTGACCCATCGCGGATGGCGGCAAATTTTGCCGGTGTTTCCTCCGCATCAGATCAGCGCAATGACATCATCATCCGGGGAAATTCACCACTTGGACTTTTATGGCGCCTGGAGGGGGTCGAGACCCCTAATCCAAACCATTTTGGTTCAATTGGTTCAACAGGAGGACCGATAAGCATGCTTAACAACAACCAACTGGATAATTCTGACTTTTATACGGGAGCCTTCCCTGCGGAATATGGCAATGCGCTGGCAGGCGCTTTCGATTTAAGGATGCGCAACGGTAACAATCAACAGCACGAGTTTATGGGCCAGGTTGGCTTCAACGGTTTTGAGCTGGGTGCAGAAGGGCCTTTTTCTTCCCAAAACAGGGCGTCCTACATGGTGAATGCACGTTACAGCACCCTTGAAGTATTGCATGCCCTGGGAATGAATTTCGGAACCGGGGCCGCGATCCCAAAATACAAGGACCTTTCTTTCAAATTCCATGTTCCCCTGGAACGCGGACGAATTTCCGTTTTCGGTATCGGAGGCGACAACAGCATATCCATGCTCGACAGTGAAGATGATGATGCCCAGTATGGCTTTGCAGGCACCGACCTGTATTTCAGCAACAGGATGGGTGTTTCCGGCGTCAGCCACGTGTACTATTTCAATAACAACACACGTATAAACAACACCCTGGCGGTATCAGCCATCCGGAGCAAGGCAGATATTTTTGAGCTGACAAACGGACTTGACAAGGAAACCATCATCGAAGACCTGGGGGAAACCCGGTACAGTTTTTCTTCCAGATTATCACACCGTTTTAACTCACGCAACTTCCTCAATGCCGGCTTGATCGTCGATCATTATGACATTTCATACCATGGGCAAGAGTATCATGAGGCTTCTGAAGAATACCGGGATTATCTTGATGCCGATGGTATTATGCAAATGGTGCGCGGATTTGGAGAATGGCAACACAGATTCTCTGATGAGTTTTCCGTAACCTCAGGACTTCATCTCTCTACGTTTCTATTAAATAACAGCCATGCTGTCGAACCAAGGGTTGGCCTGAAGTGGTCTTTCCTTCCGGGGCAATCGGTCAGTCTGGGTGCCGGAATGCATAGCCAGATACAGATGAAAGGGATCTACTTTTCCCAAATGCTCGTCGATTCTGTTTCCATGTCCTATGAAAGAACAAATGAACACCTTGACCTCTCCAGAAGTTTGCATCTTGTTGCCGGATATGACCGCCTGCTTGGGGATGGCCACCGTTTAAAAACGGAAGTATACTATCAATACCTGTACAACATTCCAGTAGCAGCGGGCAGACCCGAATTTTCAACACTGAACCAGGGAGGTGCTTTCAATTACTGGGTATTTAACAAAATGGAGAATTCAGGTACCGGATCAAATATGGGAGTTGAACTGACCCTGGAAAAATTCCTGCAAGATGGTTTCTATTACCTGATCACCGCATCCGTTTTTGACTCAAAGTACAGGGGATACAACGGAATATTGCGCAACACGGCTTTTAACAACAATTACATTTTCAACGTTCTAACAGGCTACGAATGGAAGATGGGACAGCGCTCACTCTTATCTGCAGACATCAAGTTTGTTTATGCCGGAGGCAATCGTTTCCTTGAAATTGATCGCGAACAATCCGTTTTAAATAACGCAGTAAGATACAAATGGGAAACTGCCTACGAACACAGACATCCCGATTATTTCAGGTTGAACGGACGTATCACATTCAGGTTGAACGGACAGAATGTAAACCAGGAATGGGCATTAGACCTTCAGAATGTCACAAACAAGCAAAATATTTTTACCGAAAACTGGAACAGGAACCGGCAGGAGATCACTACAGCATACCAGATGGGATTCATGCCGATGATGACTTACAGGATATATTTTTAATTCATTAATAAAAATTTGGCACACATATTGAGATGCAACGCATATAAAAACAATAAGACAACCATTTTTTTCAACTAAGTATTCACCATTTGATTCTTTACAACCATGAAACAAGAAGCAATCAAAAAAATCCTTATTGTTGTCTGT
>PWNO01000211.1 GCA_003557765.1 Bacteroidales bacterium | reverse complement strand
GCCACACCGTTGCGCTCGTTGAAGACAACTACGTGGTAAACAACCGCTATGGATATGCCGGCATGGGAAATCAAATCACCAGCATCGTGCGCAACAACCACTTCATCGACAACAACATACAAGGACAACCCATGCTTGGAGGCAGCGGGTTGAACTTCATCGGGGCGGCCACCAACCAGGCCTTCGTTAAAAACAACATCATCAAAGGCAATCTGTGGGGCGTTACTATCCAAAACAACGCCCAGCCAAACCTCGGGCAAGCCGGCAATGAGCTCACCGGCAACAACGTGATCGAAGACAACGGCAACAGCGGCATCATTTATGGCCTCTACAACAACACGCCCGGCCCGATCTTTGCCCAAAACAATTACTGGGGCACCGACGATCCCGATGTGGCGGCCGGCTACATTGTTGACCAAAACGACGACCCTTCGCTGGGGCCGGTCACCTTTTTGCCGATCTGGGTGCCCGGAAACCAGATCGAAACCTTTGTGCTTGAAGCCCAGCACAACGACCTGGAAGACGACGTGCACGGCAACATTGACCAGGACGATCAGACTGTACTGCTGCTGCTTCCTGCCGGCACAGACCTCACAGCGCTAATCCCGACAATCACCCTCTCTGCCCAGGCGGTTATTGATCCCCCTTCCGGGGAAGCGGTTGACATTAGCTCGCCGGTGGAGTTTACCGTTACGGCATTTCACGGGGAGGAAAAGACCTACACGGTATCGGCTGATCATGTATTCTTGCCACCACCCGAAAACCTTGTAGTAATGGGCGTGCCGGGTGGTGGAACAACTATTCTCGAATGGGATGCACCGCAAGAGGCCGAACCAATCGGATACAACGTTTATCGCGACGGGCTTCTTTACAACACCGAGGGGCTTGTTTATGGTACGGAGTTCATGGATAATGACTTCGAACACGGTGTGTTGTATGAATATTATGTAACAGCCGTTTATATCGATGGAGAATCAGGACCTTCTAACGTTGTTGAGCACATCGGCGATATGGGCTACAAGCTGATCTATGCCAGTGCAGGCGAAAATGGAAGCATTGACCCCGAAGGCGTAATCGCACTCGGCTATGGCGACAGCCAACTGTTCGTAATCACAGCCGATGCGGGCTATGTAATTGATTCTCTCTTGGTTGACAACAACCTGCTTGCTTCTGCAACGGGCTTATCACAATACGAATATCTTTTTGAAAATGTAATAGACTTTCATGACATCCATGCTGAATTCACCCAGGCCGGCACACTTCCCGGTGATGCCAATTGCGACGGCCAGGTGGATGTGCTCGACGTTATTGCCATGATAAATTATTACCTTGAGCTTGACCCGGAACCCTTTTGTTTCGACAATGCTGATTTGAACGGCGACGGCATCATCAATATCCTGGATGTGATCCTTTGCGTCGAGATTATTACAGACAGATAATGTAGGAACAAAACCGGGTTTTTAAGGAGTGCCCTTGTTTTTGTTTTAAAAAAAATGTATTTTTGAGAATGTAACTCAAAATAATTTAAGTGATATGCGAACAGTACAGATCAAAGTAAGTGAAACTGACTTTCAAAAGTATAAGCTACAAAGTGAAATTAAATTCACCGACCTGGTTGACTTGATAAGTCGGGAGTATGCGCGCAAGGCCCTTTTGGAGTGCAATGAAATTGCTAAACAAGTTGGTCTTTCAAAAATGACGATGGATGAAATAAACGCTGAAATAAAAGCAGTCAGAGATGCAAAAAATCATTCTTGATACCAACGTTATAGTTTCGTCTCTAATTTCGAACACCGTTCCGACACTGATAGTCAATGAATTTGTGCTGAATCGTAAAGTTTTAGTTTGTTTGTCAGATGAAATATTTTCTGAATATGTAGAGGTAATGAATAGAGATAAATTTTCAAGATTTACCAACTTCAAAGCAAAAGCAGAAATAGTGTTAAACAAACTACACGAAATATCAACATTTTACAACACCTCAAGAAAGATTGAAGTGTTAACTGATACAAGCGACAATAAATTTTTGGAGTTAGCAGCAGCAAGTTCTGCAGACTATTTAATCACAGGAAACACGCTTGATTTCAGGATGAAAGAGTTTGAATACACAAAAATTTTAACTCCACGCGAATACTGGGATAGTTTTTTACCTAATCGGGAATAATTTCAAATCAGAGAAGAGCACACCTGGCTTAGAATATTCTCCAACCCATTGTGCCGGCCAATGCTCGCCCGGTATTTATTCCACCGTAACAGATTTCGCTAAATTGCGCGGTTGGTCAACGTTGCAGCCGCGCAGCACGGCGATGTGATAGGATAGCAGCTGCAGCGGAATGGTTGCCAGCAGAGGCACCAGGGCCTCATCGGTTTCGGGAACCTCTATCACGTGGTCGGCCATGGTACGAACCGTTTTGTCGCCTTCTGTGACAACAGCGATGATCACACCTTTGCGGGCCTTTACTTCCTGTATATTACTGACCACCTTATCGTAGTTTCCTTTCTTGGTGGCGATCACAACCACGGGCATGTCGGCATCGATGAGGGCGATGGGCCCGTGTTTCATTTCGGCTGCCGGGTAGCCTTCGGCATGAATGTATGATATCTCCTTGAGCTTGAGAGCACCTTCCAGTGCAACGGGAAAGTTATAGCCGCGGCCAAGGTAAAGGAAGTTGCGGGCATTTTGAAAGATCTTCGAAATGGCCAGGATGCTTTCGTTTACCTTGAGAGCTTTTTCAACCTTTTCGGGAATGGAGTCCATCT
>PWNO01000117.1 GCA_003557765.1 Bacteroidales bacterium | reverse complement strand
TAATTTTTATAGAAATATTTTTTAAATTTACAGATACCCTAAATATGTGTTTAATCTAATCATTAGCCATCAAACAGTTATTCTTTTTGTTAATGCTATGCATCTCTTAAAAAATCATTAGCTATGAAGAAACCAACTACATTTTTTAGCCTGTTACTGATTGCCGTGCTGGTGACAGCGCAGGTCCCCCATCGCATGAGCTACCAGTCTGTGATCCGGGACACGGACAACAACCTGGTTGTTAACCAGGAAATTGGCATGCAGATCAGCATTCTTCAGGGTGCTGCTGATGGCATGGCTGTTTATGTAGAGCGGCATTTCCCCGAAACCAGTGCCAACGGTCTGGTGTCTTTGGAAATCGGTGGCGGCACGGAAGTATCCGGGAGTTTTGAAGAGATCGACTGGGGTGCTGACATGTATTTTATCAAGACAGAGACCGACCTGCAGGGCGGGACAAGCTATACCATTGCAGGGGTGAGCCAGGTGCTCAGCGTGCCTTATGCCTTGCACGCAAAAACAGCGGAGACGGCCACCGAAGGCCTGGAAGAGACCGACCCTGTGTTCATGGTTTCACCTGCTGCCGGCATCGAAGCCACACACATTGACAACTGGGAGGAAGCCTTCTCCTGGGGCGATCATGAGGGCTTATACCGTCCAGAAGATTGGACGCCCGGATGGGAAGACATGCCTGGGGGCAATCATCCGGGTGATATGCGTTATTGGGATGGTAACAGTTGGCTATCCATAGCACCAGGCGCACAAGGCCAGATACTCACATGGTGCAATGGCGTCCCCCAATGGGGACCCTGCCTGGATATTGACTTGTATGATTTGGTGTTGCATGTTGATCCTGCCCAGGGAGGCACGGCAACCGGTAGTGGAGCATACGCAGAAGGCACCCAGGTGAACATTGTGGCTTCCGCTGATCCTGGCTGGCAGTTCACTGTCTGGACGGGCGATACGGATTATCTTGACAATGTCGCTTCATCCAATGCCACGGTCACCATGCCTGCAAAAAGCATTTCCCTGACGGCAAACTTCCAGGAAGAAGAAGTGTCTGAAGGTACCGTCAACGACATTGATGGCAATGTTTACCGGACCGTAATCATCGGTAACCAGGAGTGGATGGCGGAGAATCTTCGGGTAACCCGGTACAATAATGAAGAGGCTATTCCCACAGACTTGAGTGATGACGATTGGGAAAACACCGAATCGGGTGCTTATGCAATTTATTCGCATGGTAGCATTGATGGATTGGAATCAGATGCCGAAGTTGTTTCAGCCTATGGCAAACTGTATAACTGGTATGCAGTGGATGACGACAGAGGACTGTGCCCTGAAGGTTGGAGCGTGCCCAGCGGTGATGATTGGACACAGTTGGTTGATTATGTTGTCAGCCAAGGGTATCCGAATGAGGATGATACCCCTGGCGGAGCAGGTAATGCACTAAAATCCTGCCGGCAGGTTGACTCACCCCTGGGGGATGATTGCGATACTTCGGAGCATCCCCGCTGGAATGAAGATGATACACATTCTGGATTTGATGCATTTGGCTTTTCTGCCCTTCCCGGCGGCCGGCGTTGGTCATTTGGAAGTTTCAGCAATGTTGGCGAAAGCGGACACTGGTGGAGTACTACCAAGAGCAGCTGGAACGATCCGTTGCACAGATTCATGCGCAGCAGCTTCGGGAATGTGACATTAAACTACCCCAATAAGGCCACCGGTATAAGTGTCCGGTGTATGAGGGATATTGATTAATTTGGTTATTTGAACCCTTGATTTATTTCAACCCCCTTGATAATAGGCAAATTGACTTAATCGGTCACCCAGATGGCGTGATGATGGAAGATGACGTTTTATATTTTTGTAAACGCCAAGATAATATTCATCTATACAATTTAATGTATGGAACGTTGCACTATTGAATCATGTGAAAACACAAAAATCAATTCTTTGGCCTGGGCTCGTAAATACTATTGTGTTGAGCACTATAACCAAATGGTTTGGGATGAATTTATTTTGCAGTACAATGATTGGAAACAAGGTAAGCCCGTTCACCCTGAATTTAAATACATCTTAGGCCGTGCTTATGAGGAAGATTTTTTTAAAAATATTTGGTGACAGTTATTTAAGTCAGTCACGTATTAGTGATAGGGCGTTTAATTATAATAAAACGGAAAAGGGCTGTTGTTTTGAGATTACGAGACATTTAAACTCCTGGGAAGGGAAAAGAAAACCCAAAAATATTGTGGAAAAATGGGAGATAGACATTGATCAGAAAACTTTTGTCATGGTTGCAAAAAGAAATTGGCGAAAGAAGGATCCAAATTAATTTGATTTATATACAGTTACCGCCTGCGGCAGGTACTTTTTTTTAGACCTCCTAGAAGAAAAAAGGCCGGTTCGTATGCAAATTGTATGCAAATAAAAAAGAGTTACAGATTAATATTTCCGTAACTCTTTGATTACCAGGTCGGGGTGGCAAGATTCGAACTTGCGACCTCCTGCTCCCAAAGCAGGCGCGCTAACCGGGCTACGCTACACCCCGAAAATGTGCTTCTAAAGAACATTTTTTGCTAAAGCGGTGCAAAGATAGAAAAGATGATGAACATAACAAGGCTTCTACCAGAAAAAAAAATAGACGAGGGATTAGCTGCGCTGATCCCCGGATGGGGGGCTGCAGCAGCTCATAAACAAGCCGGCTGACGCCGGCATATCAACACACCGGAGGGGCGTGGGTCGAAAATGAAGAAGGGGATTAGCTGC
>PWNO01000049.1 GCA_003557765.1 Bacteroidales bacterium | reverse complement strand
CTGGTTATCGACCGGTGCTGACAGAAAGTGCCAGTCGGTGGCATCATGTCCTTCACCCCATCCGCCGGCAGCATAGATGTGGCGCTCCATGGTAAAGCTGCCATGGATGGACAGGTTTTCATCATCGACCAGCGAGGCATCGCTTTCCAGCAGCAGGTCATACACATGTGCTGTGCTGTTGATGGTTGGAAAGTTACTTGCCGTGGAGGGGATCACCGCATTTGTTTGGGCATCGGGTATTCCGTTGGTCCAGTTGGTTTCGGTGTGCCAGTCGTTGTTGGTGGTGCCGCTCCAGGTGGTGAGGGGGATATCATCAAGGACCATGCGGAGGGTTAGGTTGCCAAAGTCTGAAAATTTATGAAATGTTTTTGGATCAGATGTGTCCTGCACGTAATAATAGCCATAGGACATTCTGTCAACCCCAAGAATTATGGATTCAGAGGAGAGCTGGTTTACAGCAAGAATATAGTATCCAGGTTCCAGGAGGGAGGACTCCAGAGAAAAGGTCTGGACAGTGTTTTCCATATTTTGTTTGCGTGTAAAGGTTTCAGACACGAGGATGGTATCGGAAACATGGTTAAGGTTGTCTATCCGAACAAGCGAAAGAGAAAAATCAAGATCGTCCTGGGGTAATAAAGGCCAATGAATATTTGCCGCGGAGATGATAGCTGGATTCAAAATGGCATATTTCATACCGAGAGAAATTGGTACACTATATCCTACACCTCCCGCCACAAGGCCATTGTCACGCGCATAGACAGATCCTGTAACATTGAGGGCGAAAGTGTCTTTACGGGATTTGTGGTCGCTGCCGGCGTGATCAGCTTCATAGCTGAGCACGTATTCGCCTGTGGATAAATCAGCAGTTTCCCAGGCCGGGGTGGCAGTAACGGTGGATGTTGTATTTCCGGCCATTGGGATATCAAGCGGAATGCTTGCGGCATAACTGTCTGCCTGAACAGAGAAATTAATGTTAACAGGTGTTGTAAGCTCCTGACCAATGTTTTCGACCAGGGCCTGCAGGGTGATATTTTGAGGCAGTTGTGATGAAGGTATTTGGCTATATTGTTTATTTAAACCCACCACCACAAGCTCAGGGCCTAAGGTTTTTGCACTGGTTGTACGCCCGAATGAATAGTTGTTTTGCGTGGAATAGGAAAAGACCTTGTAATAATAAATGGTGCTTTCACTCAATGCGGTGTGTGTAAACTCTAAAGCATCCCCATTATAAAGCACTTTGCCTCCCCCGGGAATTTCATCTTCAACATCATATGCTGTGCCGTCGGCAGGAACTCCAAACACATTGTCGTGAGCCCATACAAGCATCACATCATCATTTTCGTCATTAAGCTTCCAGCTAATTTTTATTGCTTCATCGGTTATTCCCTCGGCAGCAACCTCTTTGGGATTCTTTACATCGGTCAGCGTGTTAGACACCGTTTGCACAGCCAGGTGGGCATTCAGGCGGCCTGAACCGAGTTTCCCGATGTAGTCTTCATTCTCAAGATCAATGTCATCAACATGCTCGATTAAAAAATCCCAAACCTGTTCTGCGCCAAGCGTATGTCCATTGCGATGGGCGATTGACAGGATCAGAGCTGCCACTCCTGAAACGTGTGGGCAGGCCATGGAGGTGCCCAACGAATACCCATAATCATCATTAATCCTGGTGCTATAAACACCCGGACCACTAACACCATCATGCCCACCTCCACCGCCTGGTGCAGCAATGTCTATCCAATCACCGTAGTTGGAATAAGAAGCTTTGGTATCGTTGTGGGTGGTTGCAGCCACTGCAAGCGTACCCGAATAGTATCCGGGGTAATAAGCGGCTGAGGAATTGCTGTTTCCTGCTGCGAAAATGGTTATGCCTCCTTCCATAACATCATTTCCACCGTTGGCATTAAAGTAATCTATGGCATCTAAAACACTTTGATTGTATGTGTTTGGGTAGATATAGCCCCAACTGTTTTGCGAAATGGCTGCGCCGTTGTCGGCGGCCCATATTGGCGCGAGGTGAAATCCACCCTGGGTGTTGTTTTGGTCACGGAAGACCTGAGCTGACATCAGTCGTACGCCATCGCCGGAACCGGAGCCACCGGCAACACCGGCCACACCAATTTCGTTATTGCTAACCGCTGCCACAGTACCGGCCACGTGGGTGCCGTGGTTTCCGGGCACAATGGTGGTGCTGTTATCCACGAAATTATAGCCGCCATCTGGGTGTGCAGCGTCTTCCCACATATTTGCTACCAGGTCGGGATGGTCGTATTGGATGCCGTCGTCGATGATGGCCACAATCACGTCTTCGTGGCCTTTTTCTATTGCCCAGGCCGGCAAAAGACTGATATCAGCGCCTTCGGTGCCACCAGACTGTCCGGTGTTGTGGTAATGCCATTGATTGCCAAATTCCGGATCATTGGGTGTCCAGGTGTCGCGCATCATTGCCGTGAGGACTTCCGAAGCAGTTTCAACGCTGTCGGTCAACCCGTCAATCAGCCGTTTGCGGAAAACCGGCTCGGCGATCTCCACTTCGGGCAGTTGCCGGTAGGCTTCCATCATCCGGAGGATGTCGGTTTTTTCATCCACGCGAAGTGCGTACCACAGGTGAAAGCCCCAGGCTTTGTGTCTGTCGGTAAAAGTGTTTCGCAAAGCGGGTGAGCGGAAATACTGCGTTGTTTCCCGAACCCCGTAACGAGCGTTCAGGGTATCTGCTTCGGCAATGTTGAACCGGACAATCCCGTTCCTGTCTTTGGCCGGAGGATTGGCT
>PWNO01000033.1 GCA_003557765.1 Bacteroidales bacterium | reverse complement strand
TGCAACAACGAACCCCATGGCGCAGGATCACCCCAGCCATACCAACCTGGCTGTGGCATACGGCCTGCAGGCGCGGGTAGCTTTGGCCAAGCACGATTTTAGCACAGCCATCTCCGCTGCCGATGAAGCGATTTCGCTTTCAGGTTCTCTGTTCAGCCCGGGAGACTTTGCTGATAATCCGCATCGCTTGTTCAATGATGCCAGCCAGTCCGAATGGATGTGGGGCGTCAGGATCAATGATGAACAGTCTGCGATCTATGCTTCTTTCCAAAGCCATATGGACGCACGTTTCATGTCATATGCCGCATTGGGTAACCAGGCGCTCATCAACGCAGAGCTGTATGACAACATGGCGCCCACGGATGCCAGAAGAAACCTCTGGGTGGCACCCGAAGACCACATCGAGGACGATGGTTTCTTCATGGCTTATAATAACAAAAAGATGCTCTCGCGGGAGGTTGGCAGTTTCGTTGGAGACCTGCCCATCATGCGTGTTGCTGAGATGTACCTCATCAAGGCGGAAGCTGCTGCAAGAGCAGGACAGGATGGCGTTGCCCAGGAAACCCTCAATTATTTCGTAGCGCATCGTGACCCTGCATTTGCCGGGACAACCAATACAGGTGATGCACTCATCGATGAGATCATGACACACAGACGTATTGAGCTGTGGGGCGAAGGCCATCGTTTCCTTGACCTTAAACGCACGGATACGCCATTGGATCGTAGAATAGAGCAAGGTCACAACATGGGTCTTGCCAACATCCATCAGGTAGATGTGGGTGACCCACGTTGGGAATGGTTGATTCCACAGGATGAAATTGATGCCAACGATGCGATTTCTTCCGGTGACCAGAACCCGTAACATGCGTTGACTAACCAGATACAAACCGGGTGCCTGAACAGGTACCCGGTTTTTTTAGGCAAAAGCATGAAAAGAAATATTTGTGTCCTTCGCCGCCTTTTTTGGACAAAAAAACAAAGCCAGACATCTCTTCGTTCCCTTTGTGGTGAAAAACAAAGGCAGAATTAGCACTTAAAAACTAAAAAACAAACAGTAGAACAGGTAAAAAATAGGCAGGATCTTTGTTTCACATAAGAAGAGTTGATGTTTTTTTATGTGTTACTGTTTAATTCCCATGATGCCTCAAAACGATATGGCTTACAGGACTTTTCAATTGTTGTTCCTGGTTTGTGTGCTGTTCCTGGTTGTTAGCTGTACAAAGGAAAGCAACAGCCGCAAACCGACCATCTTAACCGGTGAAGTTACCGAGCTTACTGCAACCTGGGCACTCATCGCAGGAAACGAGCTTGTTCAGCCCGATGCTTCAGTAACGGCCATGGGCGTCACCTGGGATACCATGCCGGATCCTGTCGTTGCGCATCAACAGGTACCTGGTCAGACGGAAGGTGCAATTTTTGAAAGCAAAATTTCCGGCTTACAGGGTGATGCCATCTATTATGTGCGGGCTTTTGCCACCAATGATGCGGGAACGGCTTATGGCAATCAGCTCACATTCGCCACGCCATCGCCAGATGAAAAGCCGCTGGTGGAAACCCGGGGGGCTAAGCAAATTAATATTGGTACTGCAAAGCTTCAAGGGGAAGTTAAAAAACATGGGGGAACGGCTGTTACCCAATGCGGCATCATGTGGTCAGCTGATCCCGATTTGGACAGCCACGGCACTTATGTGTATGTTGATGCCGGCATTGGCACGTTTGATGTATCGGTAGAGGGCCTGGATTCTGAAAGCGTGTATTATTACAAGGCTTTTGCTGATAATGATTCCGGCAGGTCTTATGGTCAGAAAAAGGTTTTTTTTACACCTGCAGCAGATGCTTGCCAGGGGGTCAGTGCCCCGGCTGGCTTTGGCGTGATTGCTTTTGATGAACGGTGTTGGCTTGACCGCAACCTTGGTGCTTTAAGGGTAGCACAGACGCTCCAAGATGAAAATGCTTATGGCAGCTTGTATCAATGGGGCAGGGGCCCCGACGGGCATCAGCATCCCTCATCTGGCACTACCGAAACCCTTGCATTGCCTGGTGAACAACCCCACCATAGTGACTTTATCGTAAAGTATGCTTACCCTTTTGACTGGAACGCCGATAATGGATGGGTCAATCGCTGGGCTTTGCCTAACGGGAATACCACCAATGCAGATCCATGTCCAAACGGCTGGCGTGTTCCCACAAGCGCTGAATGGCAGTCTGCCATTGCATACGGAAACTGGAAAAACAAACAGGATGCATTCAACTCTCCGCTAAGGCTCCCTGCTGCGGGCAAGCGTGACGACAAGGGGGTGCTGGAGTACCAGGATTCCAGGGGGTATTATTGGTCAAGCTCACATAAAAACATATTTGGTGAAGCGTTGAATGCATTTGACACCGGGATTTTCATAACCAGTTATTACCGGGTAGGGGGGATGTCGGTGCGCTGCATTAAAGATGACTGATACCCCATGTGCTTATAATTCCATGGTATTGTATGCTCCTGATTTCTGCAACGGGATTGTAGCCAATTTACTCTTCGTCCCACCACATCCTGGTATAAATATCCACGTCTTCCGGGGTATGTGAAGGATTATTATTCAGCTCCTGTGCAGGATACAGGAAGCGTCTGGGGATTTCTCTTCCATCAAAGCCAGTAAGATCCGGATATCCTGTTCTGCGGTAATCCGTCCACACTTCGGGGTTCAGGAAAAGTGCGACATATTTGGCGTTGATGATATCCTCCAGGTCGGCATCTTCAATGGCTGCATGCGTCGCTTCCCATTCCGGGTCTTCGATGTCGA
>PWNO01000097.1 GCA_003557765.1 Bacteroidales bacterium | reverse complement strand
GCAATTGCTGGCTACAGAGCTTTCAGAAAACCCTAAAATGGGAATATCTCTGGGTTATGGGATTTACAAAATTCGTTTTGCAATCAGCTCGAAAGATAAAGGAAAATCCAGTGGCGTAAGGATAATTATTTTCATTGCGCACAAAGAAAAGGAAGTCTATCTTGTTTATGTCTACGATAAAAACCAGCTTGAAAACATCACTAAAGCCCAGGTCTTAAAAATACTGCAAAAAACTGGGCTGATTGAGTAAAACTACACATTAAACCGCACGTGAAAGATATCGCCATCCTGCACGATATAATTTTTGCCTTCAATATTGAATTTTCCAGCCTGTTTGCAGGCATGCTCCGACCCCAAACTCAGGAAATCATCAACTTTCATCACCTCAGCACGAATGAAGCCACGCTCCATGTCGCTATGAATGATGCCCGCCGCCCTGGGAGCCGGTGTCCCCTCGGTGATCGTCCAGGCCCTGACCTCTTTCGAACTTTCGGTGAAAAAGGTTTTTAGCTTTAATGTTTGATAGGCAGCGCGTATTAACTTATTTACAGCAGGTTCTTCAATTCCCATATCTTTAAGGAATTCCCTGCGGTCATCCTCATCCTCCAAACGTGCGATTTCCGATTCTGATTCAGCTGCAACGATCAGCATCTCACGACCCTCCTCCTCAATTACAGGACGCACCATGTCAACATATTTATTTCCTTCAGCAGCCGAAGCCTCATCTACGTTACAAACATAGATTACAGGTTTTATAGTGAGGAGAAAACAGTCATCAATATATTTTTGGTCAAGCTCATGAATGCTGAATGAGCGTGCGGGAAGCCCCTCTTCAAAATGCTCGATCAAGCCGTCAAGCACTTCAACACCGCGTTTGGCATCCTTGTCGCCTACGGCAGCTACCTTACCCAAGCGCTCCCGTTTCTTCTCAACGGTTTCCAGGTCCCTGGTGATCAGCTCCAGGTCAATGATCTCCTTGTCGCGCAATGGGTTTACCGAGCCTTCAACATGTGGCACGGTATCGCTGTCGAAACACCTCAATACGTGAATGATGGCATCTGTTTGCCGGATATCTGCAAGGAACTGATTGCCTCCTTTCATTGAGCTTCCCCCTTTTGTGAGGCCCGGAATATCGATAATCTCCACAGTAGTTGGAGTTACCTTTGCAGGCTTAATGATGCTTGCCAGTGCTTCGAGTCTCGGATCTGGCACATCGAATTGCCCCAGGTTGGTCCTGCCGGGTATTTGTCCGGCAATGCTTCTTCCGCGCGAAAGCGAATTGAACAATGTTGTCTTACCTGAACCGGCAATGCCTACGATTCCACAATTTAACGCCATAATATCCTGTTTTTTTCGCGTGCAAAGGTACAAAACTACTTTATGCAATATGCGATTCAATGATTAAAAATCCAGATACCCCACCACTCAAATATTGCTGATCAAAACTTTATTTGTCTGAACAAGTTGCTTGATGTATTTTTGTTGATTGGTTGATTGTGAAAAAGTAACGACTGGTTTTTTAAGTGTTAAGCAAAAAGTAATTTATCATGATAAAAGAGATTAAGACTGAGAAGTTGCCGATCAAGATATGGCTGGATGATGTTGAAAGTGGTGCGCTTGAACAGGCAAGGAATCTGGCAAACTACCCATATGCTGTAAAGCACATTGCCCTGATGCCCGATTGCCACCAAGGATTTGGTATGCCTATTGGCGGAGTGATGGCCACCCGTGAGGTGATTGTCCCCAATGCCGTAGGTGTGGATATCGGTTGCGGCATGTGTGCCGTGCAGACCTCTTTGACCGACATTGACAGAACTGACCTGCTGAAGATCCTTTCCGGGGTCCGCTCCCGCATTCCGGTCGGCTTCAAACACCATAAAAGGCCTCAGGATCTTCGTCTTATGCCATATGTTGAGGATGAACGCAACATGCCTGTGGTTTCTCGCGAATATGATAGTGCCACACGCCAGGTCGGCACCCTGGGGGGTGGTAACCATTTTATTGAAATACAGAAAGGTTCTGATGGTCATATCTGGGTGATGGTGCACTCAGGGAGCAGAAACATTGGCAAGCAGGTGGCCGACTACTATAACAGAATGGCCATCAGGCTCAACGAGAAATGGAAAAGTCCTGTCCCACGTGGCCATCAGCTGGCCTACCTGCCACTCGACAGCAAAGGGGGTCAGCAATACATTCTTGAGATGAATTATTGCATCGATTTTGCACTGGCAAGCCGCAAGCTGATGATGGATCGTGCCCTGCAGGTAATCCGTTCATTGATCCGCGATGAAGTGACAATGGCTCCGATGATCAACATCGCCCATAACTATGCCGCCTTCGAGCAGCATTTCGGACAGCAGGTGGTGGTGCATCGCAAGGGTGCCACAAAAGCTTCTGATGAAACCGTCGGGATCATCCCGGGAAGTCAGGGCGCCAAAAGCTACATCGTGAAAGGGAAGGGCAATAAAGACTCTTTCGAGAGCTGTTCCCACGGCGCCGGACGAACCATGGGTCGAAAGGAGGCAATCCGCTCCCTTGACCTGACCGCTGAAGTAAAGAAGCTTAACGATCAGGGAATCCTGCATGCTCTCCGTGGCAGACGTGATCTTGAGGAGGCTGCCAGTGCCTATAAAGACATCACAAAAGTGATGCAATACCAGGAAGACCTTGTAGATGTTCTCTGCGAACTAAGCCCACTGGCCGTCGTAAAAGGATAAAAACTCAAAACGATTTCCCAAAACAATGTATTTTTGCTAAACTTTAAACCCTCAACGCTAAACGCTAAACGCT
>PWNO01000216.1 GCA_003557765.1 Bacteroidales bacterium | reverse complement strand
CATAGTCTTCAAGCATGGGATCAACATACTCCACCTCCACAGGTTCAAAAACCGTGTAGTCTGGCACCGACATACCCGGAGGAAGAGAAAAAACAGACGACATCCCGCTGAACACCAGCCCATCCATGTCTTCCTCCACGGTCACCATCATGGCTACATGCATGGTATTGGCTGAAGTGTTGTTAAAGGAAATGATCTCCATGAGGTCCTCCGGATTTAAGGTACCAGGAGGGGGCAGGTTCATTTGCATGTTGACATGTTGACCGGCGGCACCGATGGGTGCAAACATCCAGGCAATGACTGCCAGTACAATCAAAAACGACCGGAAGGGTCCTTTTGCAGTACAAACAGGATATTCGCTCCTATCTGCCGGCTTTGTTTGGGCATTGTGCATGCAGTGAGGGCTGGCATGCTGCGCAAAGCGGGTGTGTTGACGGTTGATTTTCATTTGTTTATGATTTTTATGTTTCGGTCAGATGAACCGAGCACTTGCAAGCTCGGTGAAGCCAAACTCGCCATGCAATAAACATCGTCGTGTATGTCAATTTATTTGGCATGGCTCGTTTCATGTTTTTTTCTTTATGTTGAAATCCAGAAATATCAAAAGGACGAAACGTCGAAAAGCCGAAAGGTTGAAAAAGTCGCCACTTACAGTCGCTTGATGGCAAACCCTCGAGTCTGTAACGTTTCTCAAGTCCCTAAAGCCTCTCAAGTTTCTCAGCAAACATCCCCTTTATATCAAATAGCCCTCTGGAGTATGTTCCAAACAATTCCCCGTACCTCAGCTGCTTCACCATGTGGTGACATACTGCAGGCGTACCACGTACCGGTCGTATTCCCTTTCGGGGTTCAGCACCTCGCGGTAGTAGACCGGCTCGGCCAGGAGCTGTACCCTGCCGAAGGGCCCGAAATCGTACGATGTCTCCAGGCGAATACTCCATCGTTTCCTGTCGCCATCCTGGTTAAAATGGCGCCCTCCCAGGGATACCATCCATTGCTCCGATACATGATAGTTGCCGCGAAACATGGCCTGGTAACTCGTAGTGGTTGTTTCTTTACTTTCCAGGAAATAAAGTCCGCCGTTTGCAATCAGCTGCAACCCGACAGGAAAGCGCAGCGATTGTTGCAGTGAGATGTTGTTTCCTGTATGGCTTCGCTCATCCTGGCCCTGAAGGATGGTGCTTTGCTGGTGCGACCATGACAACGAGGTGTTTGCGTGGATCTGCTCCCTGAGGGCATAATTCATCCCCGAAGACAGGGTGATCACCTCTGCTTTGTTTTTGACCGGACGGGTGTCGTCGTCCATTTCCTGGCGGTGCGGTGAGAATGAGAGGCTAACCCAGGGCAGGTTGGTCAGTCGCATAGTGGCAGCTATGCCCCATACGGTGGTATGGGTTGTATTTCTGTGTTGGTTTAACAGGTTGTCATCCATCCGGCGGAAGTGCGGTTGCAGGGTCAGTTTCCGGTTCCAGAAGAATTGGCTTGCGCGTATGGTATAACTGCGTTGATCCTGGCGCATAAATGGCGTTCCAGGTGAAAAATACCCGGGCTCGATATGCCGGTACGAAGCTTGAATGCGTGTTGCCGACAGTTGCAGCCCGGTGTTTATGGCATAGGCATACGACAGGGAGGTGGAAAGTCGGGGCGAATGAATGCGGTCCACAAATCCTGGTAAGCGATCATCAACATCGACCAGATCACTTTCGGTGTTGGCTGTGTTGACCATTCCTGCTACTTCTCCTCCAATGGAGAGCCTGCGGCCGAAAAGGCTAGTCCCCAGTTCAATGCCTGGGATCAGCACTTCGCCCGGCTTATGGAATACCCGGGCAGAGTCAGCCTCATGGAACAAGGTGTCGAGGTGGTGTATAAGTGTGTCGGCCGGCCAGTGGTAGTATTTCCCGGCAGGTTCGATGCTTGCGGCATCGTCGCGGGCATGAAGCACAGATACATAAAGAAAAGTACGGTCTTCGTTACCAGCCCCAATGCGACCATACAGCATGCGCTGCTTGTGCTGCTGCTGGAGATAGACACCACGTCCGACGGAGCGCTTGCTGTTGCCATACACAACGGCAGCATGAAAAGCTCGCGCCTGCACCGAAAGATTAACCCCATCCACCGTGATGCCATGAAGCATCAGGGAAGCATATTGCGGACGGGTGCGTCCTGCTTCGAGGGTTTGTATGCCCCGAAGAAAGCCAAAACGTCCGGTGGTGTCAATCGTGCGCAACAGCGCACGCGTATCGAGTCCTACAGACACATGATTCATACGCTGTGCACGGCTGTCCTGCTGTGTGGATAAGACAGACGATACAGTCACGGGCAGATGAAACAGGGAGAGTCTGCCTCTTACTTGCCAAGTGAGGTGTTCGGGAGGCACTGCGTGCCCAAAGGGCTGGTGATTGGAATATTGACCGATGAGCGTGCTTTGTCCGGAGAAAGAGAACCCGGAAGAAGCAACAATTTTTTGTACTGAGCCGCTACACAAAAAAAACAGGCAGAAGACCAGCATCCGGCATGTATGTGGGTTCTTGGTCAAAATCTTTTTCTTTCATGATTTCAGTCATTTTGTTTGACTATAAAATGGCATATATAATTCTTTAACTGACAGTAAATATAATACATCTGTTTTAAACATGCAAACAAATACCAAAATAATTTATAGTATTATGCAATCCTCTCTTTGTTTGCGACACACAACGTCTTGTTTTAGGCATAAAGTGCGTGCCGCAAAAGGTTGTTGGATTTTTGTTACAGTTTGTGTGCGGCGTGTAACCCACCTTAAATTTGCCCTGCCTGGGTTATTTGATGGATCATACCTATGCGGACAGGATATTGTTTCTGACCGACACCTGTCACTATGAATACACCTTCTCTTAACTGAATCATATCATCATAGAAGCAAATTACACTGATGATATTCTGGAAGAAAACATTTTCAGAGAGACCGAACATCCCAGCAACAGGTAACGACTTCTTACTCTCATACGTATTATTTGTTAATATATGTAAAAAGCTTCATGTGTTTAGTTTTTATAGAAGTTTTTATTAACTTTACAGAGGGGTTAAATGGTTGTTTAACCTGGCCCATGGCCATGAAACAGCAATTCTCTTTGTTATTGCTATGCATCCCCTAGCTCACACAGGCCCAGCAAGGCTTTGTGTTTGCCGGGGGAGATGCCACAGACGCAAGTGGCGCTGTAAGTTATGCTGCCGGAAAGGTTTTCTTCCATGCCTTTTCATCTGGTGATGGTTCATATTTTTATGAGACCCCGATCAGCAACAAGTGTGAACACAGATCAACAGGAAGTACTCAAACAATAAAACACGAGATTAGCCATCAAATCCAATGTAAAATGAAACAAGCCTTGACCACGTTCAGTTTAATGGTTCTTTGCTCTTGTATGCTTGCAGGGCAAACGCCCCAAAAAGCGCCCTTAAACCCCGAATACGTCCGTTATCTGGAACTAAAAGAACAAGGGTTATGGAAAAAAACTACGGAGGAAGGACATGCATTAGGCTACATCCCCTCACCCATCAAATTTGCCACATCGGATACAGGCCTTAAGGAGATCAAAGACCTGCCATCAAGTTTTGATCTGCGCAATGTGTCTGGCCAAAGTTATCTGACACAGGTAAGGCACCAGGGAAATTGCGGGAGTTGCTGGACTTTTAGTACTTTGGCCGCCATTGAAAGCTGGTTGCTTATGCAGGATGAAGGTCATTATAACTTATCGGAAAATCACATGAAACAGAATCATGGATTCGCCTGGGGGCCATGTGATGGAGGAAACCACTATTTTTCAACGGCTTACCTTTCGAGAGGATCGGGTTCGATTCTTGAAGCGGATGCACCCTATTATGATTATGACCATAGCACGTACAACGGAAATCCGCCGGTAATGTACCATACCGATGCTGTATTTCTACCCAACAACGAAAACATCATCAAACAGGCCATTATGGAGCAGGGGGCTTTATATACGGCAATGCATTGGGCTGATGACTCTTACAACAGCATGGATTTTACGTATTATTATCATGGCAGCGACAACCCCAACCATGGTGTCAATTTAGTCGGCTGGGACGACAACAAGCAAACAGCCGGCGGTAGCGGGGCATGGATCGTAAGAAACAGCTGGGGAATGAACTGGGGCGAGTCAGGCTATTTTTATATTGCATACCAGGATACCAGGGTAAATAATGAAGTAGGCTATTGGCCCAATAAGATAGCGTATTCTTCAAACAGGGTCATAGATTACTCTGACCATCTTGGCTCAACTTCGGGTTTTGGTTTTGGCACCAATACCGGATATGCTTTGATTAAGTTCACCCCTGACAAAGATCATGAGCTGTTAACCCTTGGCACCTATATCATGTCAAGTGGTGCCACGGTTGGGTTTGAGGTCTATGACAATTTTAACAACGGTAGCCTCTCCAGCCTGCTTGGCAGCATCCCCAACCAAACCATTGATAATGCCGGCTTTATAACCCTGGAACTGCCAACCCCCATTGATGTGAGCGCCGGAAATGATTTTTATGTCAAAGTGTATTATAATACCCCCGGTTATAATTATCCCATCCCTGTTGAAGCGGAGTGGAACGATTATTCATATCCCACCATAGATTATGAAGTAAGCTGGGTCAGTTCCAATGGTACATCATGGACGCAGATGGGTGGTGGGACAAACTGGCCGTATAACCTCTGTGTAAAAACCTATGGTGTTGCCCCGGAAGATGATGAGGCCCCGCAGCAAAATACCATCACGTTTATTGTCAAGGATCAAAACACTCAGCCGGTTTCGGATGCCAAAATAACCATTACGCCGGGTGGCTCCAAAACAATTACCGGAATGAATACTCTTAATAACACCCAAAGCAACACTGCGGTTGTAAACACCTCCCCGCCATTAAACAGGCAAGGCTATATTGACATCGCTGCATTTGATTATGCCCCGCAAAACCAATCCGATGACACGCCAAAGAGCGGCAACCCAGAAGTTATCCTGCCGGGAAACTGGGAACAGGCCAATGCGGTTGGCACGTATCGGTGGGTTGATGGAGACGGAAACCCTCTAGGATGGATTTTCGGCAACAACGCTTATGGTGACACCGGCACAGGGATGCATTTCAATGTTCAGGGAACCCATACCATCGTAGGGGCCTACTACTGGATTAGTATGGCAGCCAGCGGTTCAGGCAATGTGCATTTTCGTGTTTATGATTTCAATGAGATCCCAGGAGCAGTGCTGGCAAGCAAGGCCGTGGCCCTGAATAATGTGGAGGATTTCCCGACCGGAGAAGGGGTTACTCCGGATCAGTTCCTTGAAACCTTTTATGTAGAATTCAACAACCCCATTACAATTCATGGTGACTTCTTTGTTGGCGTAGACTTTTCTGGTCTTGCATGGCATACACACGGGGACGGCATTGGTATGGCAAGTACTCTTGATGGCCAGGGTGGTGGTGGTCTGGACCGGGCCTGGATTAAATGCAGCGATAATAATTGGGCTAAGGTTACTTCATACGATCCGGCGCTCAACTTTGATATTGGGGTGTTTCCGGTAATCCAGACAGATGCAGAGCCCATCATCCTGTATACCGATGCGAATGGACAGGCAGTGGCAGACCTTGCCGAAGGCCAGTACAGCTATCTTGTTGAAAAAGAAGGGTACACAAGTGAAAGCAGCGCTTTTATCCTAACCGGGCAGGATAAAACCATTGAGGTGCAACTCTCTGGTGTCATGGCACCCCCCTTTGGCCTTCTTGTAGAAACCGAAGGCTTGAACCCGGGAGAAGCCTTATTTAGCTGGAATCCTGAAGATAACGGCCATGATCCGGAAACCATCTCAGAAGGCTTTGAAGGCGATTTCCCGCCTGCAGGATGGGTCCGACTCAATCCCGATGGGGGCACCGGGTGGACCAGCATCAATGTGGGCACATCACCACTGCCTGGATGGAATGGCGGAACAGCAGATGCTGCACCTGACGGGGGGTCAAAAATGGCTTATGCCACGTGGGCCGGGGGCGGCGCATCGGCCAACGACCAATGGCTGGTGACTCCGCAAATCACCGTAGAAAAGGGCTTTGAAATGTCCTTCTACCTAAGGTACTGGCCCGACGTCTACGATGACAATCTCGATATCAGGATATCTACCACCAGCCAGGACGATCCGTCGGCATTCACCATCATCGTGGATCAGCTTGCATTCACTTCGGGGAGCTCCACCAGCTGGGAACTGTATACATACAGCCTGACAGACTTTGTGTCGGCGGGAACGCCCGTTTACATTGCCTTTCGTGAGCATGTGGCCGACAACTGGGACGAGGGGGCCACCATCATGCTGGACAATGTTGCTGTTGGGCCCAAAGGCAAGCGTAATACGCTGGACATCATTCAGCTTGAACGCATGTGCCAGGCTGTTGATTATGCTGATGCTGCCTTAGCACCTGATATGGTTACACGCGACGCATCTGTCCTGACCATGCCGGCAGATGTTGCAAACACCGGCAAAGCTTTCCTTGGCTTCAATGTATTCCTGAACGAGGCCATGGTAGCCGAAGAAACAGAAGAAACCCAACACCTGTTTACAGACCTGGAAGAAGGTGATTATACGACAGGTGTACAATCCGTATATACATCTGGTAGTTCTGAGATCGTGACCATCGATTTTGAAATTACAAATGGTGTTCCTCCTGTTGGCGACAACATCATGATCATTCACAACATCGATGCTTTTGCCGGCGAAATCATTACCGTTGAATTGGAGATCATCAACGAAGATGAATTTGCCGGCTTCAGCCTGGACATCCCACTGCCTGCAGGCTTTGATTATATCGAAGGCAGTGCACAGCTGTTCCGGGAAGACGGCCATCTCTTTAATTTCGACATATTGCCCGGCAATGTGGCGCGCATGCTAAGCACAGCTGTACCGACAAAACCATTCCTTGGCAATGATGGTGTAATATTGAGTTTCGACCTGCAAACTCCCGATGAAGAGGGAACCTATGTCTTGAATATCTTAGATGCTATGATTGCCAATGCGCAGGGCAATGACATTATGACGGGTGCCGAACCCGGTACCGTTACCCTGGAGGAAGTAGTCATTGATGAGTATACCCTGACCATCCACATCGTGGGTAACGGCAGCGTGGAAGTGGATGGCATTCAGTATGTCGAACCCGTTACCGTGGATGAAAACACTGTCCTTGGACTGGAGGCATTCGCCGACACAGGATGGAAATTCGAAGGCTGGTCTGGGATGCTAACCGGGGATGCTTCGACGGCAAACATCACCATGGATGAAGACAAAAACATCACCGCAACCTTTGCTGAAACACCATCCGAGGAGTACACCCTGACGGTGACCATCATGGGTAACGGCAGTGTGGAAGTAGATGGCATTCAGTATGCCGAACCCGTTACCGTGGATGAAAACACTGTCCTTGGACTGGAGGCAATCGCCGACACAGGATGGCAGTTCGAAAGCTGGTCGGGCGAACTGGAAGGGAACGACCCCGAAGCCGAAATTCTGATGGACACGGATAAACACATCATAGTCCACTTTGCCATCAATACCTACACCCTGCTTTATAACGCCGGCGAAAACGGCAGCCTGACAGGTGAAACCCAACAGGTGGTTGAACACGGCGCAGACGGCTCGCCCGTAGAAGCCATTCCGGATGAAGGATACCACTTTGCCCAGTGGAGCGACGGGGTGGAAGAAAACCCCCGCACGGATACTAAAGTCACGGCTGATTTAGAAGTTACAGCCGAATTTACAGTAAACACTTACCAGATCACCTCCAGTTCAAATGATGGAGGTATCGTCGATCCCGAGGGAAATATTGTCGTTACACATGGAGAAGATAAGACCTTTGTTGTAATTCCAGAAGATGAAAATGGATATAATATTCATGATGTGTTGATAGATGGGGAGAGCCAGGGTGTCATAACAAGCCATACATTCGAATCCGTGACACAAAACCATACGATCGAAGCAATCTTCGAATTAAAGACTTATGTCATCACAGCATCAGCTAGTGAAGGCGGCAGCATCGACCCGGAGGGTGACATTGTTGTTGACCACGGAGAAAGCCAGCTGTTTACCATCACCCCGGATGAAGGTTATGATATCCTGGATGTGCTAATAGATGGAGAAAGTGTTGGCGCTGTTGAAGACTATGAGTTTAATGGTGTAACCCATAGCCATACCATATCGGCCGAATTTTATGTGGATGAAACCGGCATGGAAACACTTGCTGAACAAGCAACTGTATATCCAAACCCCTTCAATAACACCCTGACCATTACCAATGCCTCTGGTTTAAGAAATATCACATTAAAGAATCTCTTTGGTCAGCCTGTATTTGAAATAGAAACAGTCAGCACAGATGAAGAAGTCATCAACACAGAATCATTGCCCCCCGGTGTGTATTTTTTAAGAATGGCCGGAACAGACGGTTCTCACAGGGTGTTGAAAATAATGAAGGAATAGCTGAGAAGTTTTTTTTAACAATCAATTCTCAGAGGAGTTCTGCGAGAGGGCTCCCAATATATTAAGGGAGAAGACTGCAGAGCTTAGCCCGATGCTCAAAAAACACCGAAACAACGGGCACTCAGCTAATGTGCTGAAATTCTACGAGGAAGTGCTGGATGCAATGAAGCTGGCTCATCTATACATGGAGCAAACAAGGTTCATTCATCATCGCAATGCGCTGTTGGAGAGCAACTGCCGGTTTTTGGCTCATTAGAACAAGGAGCTGCAGGAGAGATTTGGGGACCATGAAACGGTCGGGATGTTCACCCGGGAGAATCGCCTGGAAGATGCAATTGGTGGAGTTAGCAGAAGGATTTGATGGGGAAAATTGTCTTATTTTTTTCCAGTTTTTCCCTTATAGAAGAAGATTTACCAGAAAAAAATAGACACTTTCATGGGCTAGGAAGCATCCATCTTGCCGGGAAACTTTAATGTAGTGTGATTGGAAAGCCTGCAAGTATGTTCAGCACCTATATTAAACGCTGCTTGAATGAGTGGTTTGATCGAATCAATCTACGAAAAAACAAGCAAAAGCCCTGATTAGTATTTAATTTTTGTATGTTTGCTAAAATACAACCTGATTTTATCAATCCCTTTTACCACGGGATTATATAACCACGACACATTAAATCCAAAACATCATGACCAAAAAAATCAAATATTTAGTTTCCCCAATAGCGGTTATTTTAATTAGCCTGTTTTTTATTGTGGGGTGTAGTGATGACAGGGACAGGGACAGGGATAGGGAGACTGAGGTGGTGGAAGTAATCAACCCCACCACCGGCAAAACTTGGATGGACCGCAACCTGGGAGCCAGTCGTGCAGCCACCAGCAGCACAGATGAAGAGGCTTATGGCGACCTGTACCAGTGGGGCAGGGCTGCCGACGGGCATCAGAAAAGAAACTCAAGCACAACTTTCACCCTAAGCAGCAGCGACACCCCGGGGCATGGGAGTTTTATAACAAGTAGTTCTGGATACTTTGATTGGCGCAGCCCTGAGAACGATGATTTATGGCAGGGGGTAAACGGGGTAAATAATCCTTGCCCACCAGGGTTTAGGTTGCCCACAGCAACCGAGTGGGAAGCTGAGCGCCAGAGCTGGAGCAGCAATAATGCTGCGGGAGCTTTTGCCTCACCACTAAAGTTGCCTGTTGCCGGCCTCCGCCTCTACAACAATGGTTCGCTCTGGGCTGTGGACTACCACGGCGGCTTTTGGTCGGGTACCGTGGATGGTAGCATCTCGCGGCGCCTGTACTTCACCAGCACTGGGGCCCGCATGGGCATCAACCGCCGCGCGAACGGTTACTCTGTTCGTTGCATTAAGGATGACTGACACATTGATTCATTTGACACTTCAACTCCCTGTTCCGAAGGTCAGGGAGTTGTTAACACCGCCTGTGGCGGTCGATTTTTTCAGCCACAAAAGCGAGCTTGTTTCACGGAAGAAGCGTTGTGTTTCTTTGTGAGGTGATTGAGTTCAATTGCACTCGCTGCGGCGGGTGCTTTTTTATGCTTAGGGTTGTTGTGGAAGAATGACATCAAAGAGTATATTAATACATGTAAAAACCTGAATTTTTTTGGTGTTTGTGGGGGCACTTCCTATATTTGTCGTTATAGCCTTGTCTTAATATTTCTTATTTTACTTTATAAAACCTCTTCCCCATGAAAAACCTTATACGAATCGGCACAAGCATTCTCATGCTCTTGTTTTTGTGTCATGGATTGAAAGCACAAATGCCTCCAATTAGCCTGAGCACTCAGGACCTGCCATATAATATTGAAGGTCATACTACAAGCGAAGGGACAAACATTTTATCAAGTGGCGGTATTCATGTTGATATTGATTTAGTAAAGGACCTGCATGGGCCTGTTAACAGATACCAACACACTATAGAATCTGGTCAGCCATATATGTTAAAGTTGCGAGTCTCAAAAGGTAGAGACTTTGATTCGGGAAAAAGGATGGTGGATAATCTTTGGGGGCCCAAAAGTCAAGTTATAATGCATCTACCTGGCTCAGCCGAAATAACAGGTCCCCCTAAAGTTTATGTTGACGGTATAACAGTATCACAACAACTTGTTCATAATCTTTGGACTACAGCTGGTCTTGGAATGCCTGCTGCTGCCCCGATCGGGCACTTTGTAACCTATATGATATTAAATGCAATAACAGGAGCTATCGGTGACAATGTAATAGATGCTGCATATGAAAATTTTTTAGCCAACGAAATTATTGAAGTTGCTGACGAAATAGATTTTGGGGATAATAAAGAAGTGAAGCAAGTCGTCTGGCAGTTAGGGGGGTGGGAAATGAGGGACAATCTTAGTGTTCAAACAGCAGAAATTTATGTGCCAGTAAAGTTTACAAAGGATGGCCACTATGATCTTTCACTATATTTAAATCTTTGGGGAAGGCATAATTATGCCGACAGAAGTGACTGGATGACAGGTACCATTAGAGGGCTGGATCATTCTTTTCGTCAACAAATAGTTATAGGTGTTGAGGTTGATCAAGGGCAAGAGGCTTACAGTGAGGATGAAAGAGGGGGCATCTTCACCGACTCCCGTGACGGGCAGTCGTACAGATGGGTGAGGATTGGTGATCAGGTTTGGATGGCGGAGAATTTAAGGTATTTTCCATCGGTTTCCGGGTCGGGTGGAGGATCAGCAACGAGACCGTATTTTTATG
>PWNO01000232.1 GCA_003557765.1 Bacteroidales bacterium | reverse complement strand
TTAACATCCGGGTCAGGGTGGTATTTTTTTCAATGGCCACTTTGCGGGCTTTTTTGATTACTTCATCCTCAGCACTAAAAGTGATATTGCTCATGACACCCTCCTTCCTTATGACCTGCTTGATCACCCTTATTAAGGTTAAACCTTATTATGCTAGCAAGCAGTGTGTCAAGGGATATGCTTCCTGATAAATCGTAATTACTCCTGGACCGCCTGAAACATCAATGCATCACCATATCCATCCAGAAAGGCGATTCTTTGCGCAACCCAACATGCTGAGATCTATCTCCACAAATCAATTCCCAGCTATAAAAACATCATCCAGTAAACATAGCCTCCACGCAATTCCACAAAAAAACATACCCTAAAATATGCAAACGCGCATCACATGGGTCAAGCTATCTTAGCGTAAATGGGTCAAATATTCTTAGCGTTGAAGCTGCCAGCTTGAACAGGTCAAAATACCCGCCCTGCTGCATTTTCAAATCATAGTCGAGCATCTTCATGAAAATAATCTGAAAAGCATGGATTCCCAAGTCAAACTGAGGGATGATAAAATTCGAAGCTGCATGATCGTGGTGAACACTTACATTGGTTATTCATGGTTTCCTTCTTTTCTATTTGAGGATTCGATCTGTTTAATGGCTTTGTCAAAGTCGGATTCAATGCGCTGGGTTTTATTGAATTTGTCGTACTCAGCAAATGCCTTTGCCTCGGCCTGTTTACGGGAAACAGAGCCATAACCTTCAAGGATTTTATATTCGTTGAATTCCAGAAAGCGGTTCACGCTGTCGGCAAAGCTTTCCATGGTGAAGGTGGTCCGGTTTTCAATGATCCGCTCGATGTAGTCGAAAAAACCGGCAACAGTCCGTTCCAGCTTTTTGATCTCATCTTCCTGCAGGTAGTTTTTACCAATGGTGGTATCTGATTTGAGCACACGTCCATCCGGAGCGTTTTTGTAGGTCATCATCCCCATCAGCGGCCTTTCGGCATCGGCTTTAAGATAAATTATTTCTGCGGCAGTATGCCCTGTGATGGCAAAGTGGAACTTATCCTGTACATGTGCATAGAAATTCCGTGTGGTTTCAGATTTAGGGTCATAGTCGATACTGCATTCAGCAAAAATATCTGCTGATAGATGCGTCGCTCGGAAGCACGAATGGAACGTACACGCTCCAACAGCTCGCGAAAATAGTCCTTGCCAAAATAACGACCGTTTTTCAGACGCTCATCATCCATGGCAAAGCCCTTGGTGATATATTCTTTCAGCAACTTAGTCGCCCAGATGCGGAACTGGGTGGCTTTGGAGGAGTTTACCCGGTAGCCGACTGAAATTATGGCGTCCAGATTGTAAAATTCCAGATTCCTTTTAACCTGACGAGAACCTTCCTGTTGAACTGTTTCCAAAATGGAAACAGTTGCCTCACGCACCAACTCCCCATCGGCGTAAATATTGTCTAAATGCTTCGAAATGGCGGGAACACCAACTCCGAACAGCTCCGCAATACGCTTCTGCGTCAGCCAGATTGTTTCATCGTGCAGAATACACTCCACTTTGACCTGACCATCGGGAGCTGTGTAAAGAAAGAAGTCCGTCAGTTCGTCCTTTGTGGCCATGCGGCGTTCTTCCGTGTTTTGTGTGTGGTCCATAGTTTTATTCAATCCGTATTCACCTGGGTCCATATGTGATTTTTTTCGTGCCTTTAGTGTGTTTCGCGGTTATTTTCTTTTTTTTAGTATCTATTCACCACATTTGCTATAAGACTATTAAAATACCTTGGATTCCGGCTCCCGGTTCAAGCCCGGAACAAGCTTCGCCGGAATGACGAAAAAGGGCAACTATTTGCTCTAACCGTCACCCCGGACCAGATCCGGGGTCCAGGTTTTCTTGATCGAACATGGTGAATAGTTACAAACAATCAATAATACTCCCTGATATACCCATAAGCCCGGTCAAAAAGATCCTGATCCTGGTGCAGGCGGTACTTGAACAAGGTTTTGCGCAGGGCCAGCTTGACCTCGCGTTCTCCGGCATGGGTACTTTGCCATCCATCAAAGCGCACGTACCTGACAATCTCATCAATGTCGCCAACCACCCGTTCAACAATGATGGGAGTGTCTGAATTTTTTGCCTCTTCTAAAAGCTCAGTCAGGGCTGCTTTGCCCTGTTCTTCCCTTGCTACAGGAGGCTGGGTTCGTTCAGCATTGACCACATCTCTGGCCAGATTAAGAAGCTCTTTGAGAAATTCCATACTGGTCAAAAGGCCCTTTTCATGTCTTTCCTTGAGGTCTTCCAGTCGCTCGCCCAACGCCCGAAACTTTGGATTATTCAGCCGTTTACGCAGCCAGCGAGACACTTTTATTTCAATCTCTTTGGCCTTCTTTTTGGGATCAGGTGTTCCAAGGACAGCTTCCAGCAGGTCAGCGTCCAGGACAAGAGTTTCAAGATCATCGCGCACAGCGTCCACATGGACATGCTGATGAATCAGTTCAATGGTCTTGGCTCCAAGGGCGTGCCACAGCAGCTTGCCACTGCCCGAAGAAGGCCTGACAGAATCATAAACCTGGGACAGCCAGCGATAGTCTGTTTCAAAAGGGCTTAGCATCGGGTCTGGAGAAATAGCTTCCCAGAGTCGGCTGAGATAGCTGTAGTCCGCTGCAAAGCTGTCCCGAACTTCATTATTGGTCAGACAATCCTGAGCAGCCATAAGCCCTTCATAGCCAGCGACTTTTATGTCCACTCCTGGAAAATAGGCCAGACACTTCTGCATGGCTTGAGGCAGTTTGGCCTTTAGCTCATTGATATTGGCAACCACGCGGGT
>PWNO01000247.1 GCA_003557765.1 Bacteroidales bacterium | reverse complement strand
TCATTACCCGCTTGAATCTCATCGCGCTGACCAACCGCTTCCTCGGAAGTCGGGATACGTCCGCCGTTTTTCGCGGCATGGCCACCCTGGCGGTGGGCAGTGGTCTTGCCCGTATCATCGGGTTCATCTCGATCCCGATTCTCACGCGAATCTACACGCCCGAGGATTTCGGCGTGCTGGCGGTGTTCGTGGCCCTGGTCGCAATCCTCGCACCCATCCTCACGCTGCGTTACGTGCTGGCACTGCCCTTGCCGCGTCACGACGGGATGGCGATGAACCTGATGGTGCTCTCGGCCGTTCTCATGCTGGTCATCGGGGCCCTCCTCGCGATCGGCCTGGCGTTCTTCGCTGAACCCTTGCTGATCCTGATGTCGATGGAGGTGCTCGCGCCCTGGTGGTGGTTGATCGCGCTCGGGCTGTTCGGCACAGGCATCTACGAAATGCTTTCGCTCTGGGCCACCCGGCGTCGCGCCTACAAGGTGATCGCCCGAACCCAGATTGCCCAAAGCGCCAGTGGGGCCGTCGTGAAGATCGGATTCGGAGTTTTTGGCGCCGGACCGATCGGACTGCTGGTGGGTCAGGTCGTCACGCAAAGCGGCGGGATTGGCACGTTCATCCGTCAATTCCTGGCCGAATGGCGATCCAATTGGCGGCATGTGCGACGGTCACGCATGAAGCGGGTGGCCAGCCGCCATCGGGGATTTCCGATCTACCGATTGCCTTCCCAATTACTTGGGTCACTTTCCGCAAGTATGCCTGTGTTTTTCATTTCCGGTCTTTATGGGCCTCACGCAGCCGGTCAATTTGGTCTTGCGATTTCTGTAATCACTGTCCCCGTAATGCTTTTCTCGCTAACAACATCGAAGGCCTTCTATGCCGAGGCTGCCAATATCGGAAGTCGAGATCCAGCGCAAATATGGCATCTTACTGTGTCTGTTATAAAGAGACTTTCTATTCTAGCATCTATTCCGGCAATCATTTTATTTTTCTTCGGTCCGCAATTATTCGCGGTTGTTTTTGGACAAACGTGGGAGCTCGCTGGAACATTCGCTTCAATTTTGGCTATTTACCTTGTTTTTGATTTTCTTCAGCACACGTTGACGCATTTGTTTAGCATATTTGATAAGCAGTTGCTTTTTCTTAAGCTCAATGTGCAACGGACTGTGCTTATTCTTATGTGTTTCATTTTTGCATGGCATTACGAGTGGCCCGTTATTGCAACTATTTGGTTTTACGCTATATTACTATCATTGCATTACGTGATTGTCGCAATTTTAGCCATAAAAATTATTACTCATAAAAGACAATCAGCGTTGTCATAAGAAGCAATTATTTGGATCTAAGATACACGACATTCCCATGAGAATAAAGCAAATCATAACAGGTGCCGTGTCATTCTGGATGTTCGCGATATTCTATTCAATGGCCACAATTAATCGTCGAGAATACGAATTCGGAAGACTTATTGTGAGCGAGGGCGATCGCACATTTCTTGTTGTCTCTGCTCCAATCCTGATACTTGCTGGACTCTTGCTTTTTCTTTGGTACCGGCAAATCATTTTTTATCTTCTAAGGAAAGATCATTCTTTTCTCTTTCTCGGTATTGTTTTTAGTCTTATTTTCTTTGTCAGTTTGTTTCACTGGAACTACGAGAGTGTTTTGTATCTTGTTTTGTTTATTTCGACTATCATTACCGCATTATATCTAAATCTAACAGTTAATTCTCGCTTTTTCTTTCTTGCATCGATTGCGACAATAGGAATGCTATTCGCATTTGTGGTTATTCATGGTCCTCCTGATGGACGATCGATCGGCGGAATCCATCCAAACCAAATAGGCGCCTTCTCCTTATTAGCTACATTTTTTGCAGCCCGTTCTATGCATTCAGCGAGATGGTTAATTTATGCGGTAGCTCTAGGTTTCGCTATTGTAGTTTCGTCACGATCAGCAGGAATCGCAGTGCTCATAATTATGTTAGTAGACTATACTTCTGGGCTTTCCAGAATGAACCTACTTCGCGCTTTCTTTATTACCATTTTTTCATCACTACTATTGGTTTTTGTATTCCTTTTGTTTGACTGGCTGACCTCTTGGCTTGAATTGGATAGCCCGAGCCGAGGGGTTGGCAGTGGTTTTACAGGTCGCGTTGAAATGATGAGTGCTTTCTTGCCGCAAGCGATGGAAAAGCCGTTTTTTGGTTATGGTTTTCGACAAAGAGAAAATTATCAAGTAACACACAATGGGTTTCTCAATTTCACGCTAGAAAATGGTTTCATCATTGCTGCGACATTTGTCTTGGTTATTTTTTCTGCATTGTTGACATGCGTAAAAAGGATTCGAGATAAAAATGCCGATAGTCGCGAGCCGCTCATTCTTATTGGATTTTTTCTTGCCTGGGGTTTTAATGCTTTTTTTGAGCCGCAAATCGTTAACTTTGGGGACGCGTTCGGAGTTATGACAATGTTCCTTTTAACGGCTCATGCAAAATGGATCATGAAGGTGAAAGCACCTGAAAGCGTTTCGATACGATCACCTATGAGACAGTCTAGTGCCTAAAAATATTATTTTTCTATGGGACAACTTCGGCCCATACCACGTCGATCGTCTCAATGCCGTTCATGCGCACTTCAAGGATCGCGCATCGGTCATCGGAATCGAGCTAAGCCCGACCAGCGAAACCTACGCATGGCAAGTATCCGATTCGAGTTCCTTCGAGAAGCGAACCGCTTTCCCGGACGGAATGCCGCGATCCTTCCTTGCCCAGGCACGACGCATTCTGGCAAGCATGCCCCCAGTGAAAGGCGCGCACGTCTTTCTCTGCCACTACGAGAATCCCGCGATCTTCGCGCTGGCGCTTC
>PWNO01000264.1 GCA_003557765.1 Bacteroidales bacterium | reverse complement strand
GCTTTCAGCCTCGAGTCATTGCGGATGTAGCCTGCCTGCACGGCCAGGTTAAGGAAGGAGTTGTCGCTGATCCGGGCATGATAGGAATAAATCAGGCCCATGTTGGTCTGCATGACCTGGGAATTGCTGAGATCGGAAGTCACAATGACGCCAAGACCTCCCCGGAATCTGTCAGAATAGGTGTCATAAGAGAAATTGATCGCGTGAAAGTTGTCGATGCTGTTCCATTGGCGGTAATTCAATCCCAGGCGCGAACATGCCGTTGAGCCGGCGTAGGAGGGGTTCAGATATATCGGGGCAGCAAAGAACTGGGAAAAAACCGGGTCACCTGCCTTGAGATCACTTTTGGCAGTGATCAAAAACAGCAGCAAAAGCCAGCTAACATATGTTTTAGATTTATCCATTTCAGGCCCTGGTAGTATTCAGTTTGGTATTTGATAACGAAAAACAAGGCTTCATCATATGCAGGTGTGTTGATCCGGCTTATCTCACCAGGTTGACCACGCCTCTTTCAGCGATTGTTTCCGTGCTTCCAGGCTCGCTGTAGCGCAATTTCCAGACATACGGACCTGCAGGTGCTTCTTCGCCATTAGGAAGATCGCCATCCCAGCCATCATCATCCGGCTGCCAGTCGGTTTCTTCATAGATCAACAAGCCATGACGGTCAAAAATTTTCAGCGAATAATGCTGCGGATCAGGCGGAATCAGAAAATCTATCCAGAAAGACCTGTTTTCCTTGATGTCACTATCCGGCCGGAATGCCTTGGGGATATCCTCCAAACTGAGGATGTCAAAGCTGATTTCTGCGATATTGGAATAAATGGCTTCCTGCTGGGTCCCATCTGTCCAGTCTGCCGCTATCCAATACCTGGTGATGCCACCCAGGAGGTTTTGTTCAATCTCATCTGTGAAGGACGAATTGCCAAAATCAAAATCTGGAAGCACTTCCTCCGGCTGGCCTTCGATTTGTCTTACCAGGCTGTAACCCTCATCCTCGAACGGTGGTTCGTGCAACCAACTTAATTTCACTTCAAGTGCATCGTCGAATTCGGGATCAAAGGCTGCATCCATTTCTGCCCCAAGAAAAATGGACGAATGAGGTTCACTTTTTGCATTGAGTTCCGGACACCCCGGCACTTTGGCTTCCACATAATAATACCAGGGGCCTTCATCAAAACCAGGAACTTCGTTGTCTGTAAAAAGGACTTGTTCATCCGTGTATTCTTCTTCTGCGATCAGCTCATAGTCTTCGATCTCAGCTTCCGGATCATTGCTGCGGAACAACCTGTAAACAAAGGTGCTTGAGCTGTCTGCCTGTACCCTTATTTCCATCTGCTCATTATCCAGCACACTGATGTAGTCGATCACTGGTTTATCCGGCGTCTCCAATTCATCCAGGGTGATGGACCGGATATTGGAGGTCGCTCGTATGCCCTCCTCATGGTCAATGGACACAACCTGGAAACAAAATGTTTCACCCAGCATTTCCAGCATTTCATCAGGGATTGTAAATGTCTCATTGCTATTCCACAATGGTTGGGGAAGACTGCCAAGCGGGATACCATTTCCGGTGTCACATGTGCCATTGGTCATCGGAAAGGCATATAGCTTCACCTCATCAAAGGGTAGGGGAGCCGGAGGTGCCCCAAGCGAATGGTGAATGGTATAATTGATCCACTCAGCATTGACTGCTACTTCACATTGCTCGGAAACTGAGCTGACGCTTTCAAAAAAAATGATGGTATGAAATTGAGTCCGAATCACGCTGCCGTCGGCTTCTCTCTCTGCGATGAGTCGAAAAGAAACGGGTTGTGTCAATTCTTCGTAAATATCCCATCTGAGAAAAACTGTTCCCTCAAAGTCATACACATCAATTCTTGCAGGACTTTCAGCTAAGTTTTCAAAGTATTCTATAGTAATGTGTGTGATTTCGTCCACTACATCTTCATCCAAAGAATAATATATATGGATGTGGTCTTCATAAACGTGCAGGGTGGTTATTGAAAACTCATTTGCTTGCAGGGGAGATATTCCGGCAGCAATCAGCATGAAGCCAATAACCAAAAAAAAGTTACGATCAGCTATTATGTTAGTCTTCATTGCCGTTTTCAATCTTTGTTAATATATGGATATTGTTATCTCCGTATGCTCCGCCGGCAGTTGAACCAAAGCCAGCTTCCGGATCTGGTGGTCCGGGCCATCCTGAAACACCAGAACTATATACATACTCCAGTGTAAGTATAGGCTCGTCTTTGTCCCCGTTGACCTGGTAGAGCCCTTTGGCCGTTACATGGTTGTCATTTCTCCTGGCATCCAGTGTTTCAAAAAAGAATGCCGAATTAAACCCTGCAGATGTTTTTATAAATTGTGCCCCCTTCTCATCACTCCCGGTAATTGTACGTATGGGTTGGCTGGGGTTCTCATTGAAATTATATTTTTCTAGGTAGAAATACCAATAGAGGGTGTCCTCCAAAATCCTGGGATCATGTTGAACCAGTTCAAGGTATATGGAGTCCACCTCCAGCGGGTAAGCCCTGAACAGGGGGGCCACCTGGTCTCCTGCGGCAAACCACTTTATCGTGATTGTTCTTTCAGGTTCCGGCTCCGCATCCTCCTCTTCGCAGGCATAGGCCAGGAGCAGGAAGGGCAAAAGCAGCCATGCAATAAGTAAACGGGGTTGTCCGCCTTTCATGTGTTTATATTTTCTTTGTTAGCTGTTTTTCAGCTATTTGTGGATGTGGGTTACAAGGATCGCCGCCACTGGAACCCTTCGCCCTTTCAGGGCGTTCCGCTGCCAGCGATCAATAATCATCCTCCTGTGTGTCAAAAATCCTGTCATGGGCGTTTGGCTTCGCCGGGCTCGCAAGTGCTCGGTTCATCTGTTTATAATTTTGCAAAATGCAATTAATCAATGCTTTGTGGTTTTGGTTTCTCGCAGAGGCTCGCTGATGGTCTTGCAGAGGCTCGCAGAATTGAATAGCCATGGGTGATACCCCCCGCGCGGCCGGCCCATAAAACCATAACGCAGAAAAAGCCTCACTTATTGACCAGCCAGCAGCATTCCCGCCTGAATGATCGGTTCAAAATTAGTGAATTTGGCAATGGTTTGTCAAAATATCTTTCCGATAACTTGCGTTATCATTTCTGTATTTACAGGCATAGAAGAAGGAAGGTTAAACTTTCATTATTTTTGTTTGTTGACTTTTAAGAAAAAAACACAGCATACTGCATTTCCAAATCTAAAAATGACTGCATACCTACGTTTTACGCTTGCGCTCGTTTTACTTATTTTTTCCTGGCTCACAGGTACTGATACTGCTTCGGCGACGGGACAGTATACCAAAGCCGTGGAGCTGAACTGGCAGTCGCCGCAGCAATACCCCGTCAACGAGGATGAATACATCCAGGTGCTTTCCTTTCGCGGAGCTGCCTACAGTGATAGCCTGGCCGCCGTGCCGGTATACACACACCGCGTAGAAAGCGACGTGCCGCACTTTTCCCATCAATTCGCAATTGAAAACAAGGTGTTTGAAGCGCTTTCCGCCGAAGAGGATTCGCTCATGCGTGAGGCCGGCTTCAGACAAGCCAGCATCCGGCCGCAGATGTCACGTGGAAGCAGCCGCGGACAGGTATTCGACCTGGTGCAGTTTTATCCCTTCCGCTACCTGGAATCCGAAGATCGTTATGAGAAACTGGTGTCCTTTGACCTCCATCAGGAGCTGGCTTTCGATCCGGAGCTGCGGCACCACATCCCGGATGATCGCTATGCCGAAAACGCTGTCCTGGCTGATGGCAGCTGGTACAAGGTTTGTGTGGAGGAGACCGGCATCCACCGCCTGGGCTACAATGACCTGGAAGCACTGGGCATAGATCCCGGGTCAGTCCAGAAACAGGACATCAGCCTGTTTGGCAATGGCTGTGGCATGCTCCCGGAGGCGAACGATGCGCCATTCATTGATGACCTGAAAGAAAACGCCATTTACGTGTCGGGCTCCGCCACGGGTGCATTTGGTCCGGATGATTACCTGCTTTTCTATGGCCGCTCGCCAGACAGCTGGTACCTGGACACCGTACAAATCGATGGTGTCCACACGCCGGTATACCGACATCACAGACATCTGTATGCCAACGAAGCCTGCTATTTCATCACGACAGACCGGGGCACTGGCAAACGGATCAGCAGCCAGCCTTCTTTCAGCGAAGCAGCTACTGCAGAGGTAAACACCTTCCGGGATTATGCCCTTCATCAGCGTGACCTGGAAAACCTGCTGGGTTCGGGCCGGGTTTGGTTCGGTGAGGTTTTTAACTCCACAGGCACACAGCAGTTTTCTTTTTCCTTTCCTTCGCTTAATCAGGACAGGAAAGCCTATGTGGAAGCTTATCTTGCTGCGCGCTCACCATTGCAGAGCAGCTTCACGATGCGTGTGGCTGACCTGGAAACCAACATGTTTATCCAGTCGATCAACCCCACGGATTACAATGGCCATTTTGTGCGCACGATCAATACTTTCCGGCAGTTCATTCCTGACCAGGATGATCAGGTTGCCGTAAATCTCAATTACAACCGTCAGGGCTCCGGCACCCGGGGCTACCTTAATTATCTTGTGGTCAACGCTGACCGTCATTTACGATTTTCCGGCGGACAGATGGCTTTCCGGCAATTGGATCACGTGGGACAGGGCAATGTTGTGGAATATGTGCTCAGCGATGCACCGGAGGCAGTGCAGGTATGGGATGTCACCAACCGTTTTGAGATTAGTAAACAGGAGACCACAGCAAGTGGTGGCACACAGCGATTTCGCCGCCCGGACGACAGGCTCCGCGAGTTTCTGGCCTTTGATGGCAGCCACTACTTTCAACCGACATTGAAAGGACCTGTAGCCAATCAGAACCTGCATGCCATGGAGCCAAAGGACATGATCATCGTGGTGCCGGATACCATGCGTGAAGAAGCGATGCGCCTTGCTGACTTCAGGAAAGAGACCAGCGGGCTTTCTGTGGGGGTGGTATCCACCGAAGAAGTCTATAACGAATTTTCCTCAGGCAACGCAGACATCAGCGCCATCCGCAACTTCATGCGCATGTTTTACGAACGTGCCCAAAAAGGTGCGGCCATGCCGAAATATCTGTTGCTTTTTGGCAATGGCACCTACGACAACAAAGACATCTATGGTTATGGAGGCAACCTGATCCCCACTTACCAGAGCTATGCCTCGCTGGCGAACCGCAGTACATACATGACCGATGATTATTTTGGGCTCTTATCGGCCCATGAAGGGGGAGATGCAGAAGGCTTGCTGGACCTTGGCATTGGCCGGCTGCCTGTCAGGGAACCGGAAGAGGCCGCTGTGCTGGTAGACAAGATCATCCGGTACGAAAAGCGTGTGCCGGGAATGGCTCCCGGAACAGACAACACGGCCTATAGCGGTGTAATCTCCAATTATGCTGACTGGCGTAACCGCGTTGTCTTTGTGGCAGATGATGGAGACAATAACAGACACTTCATTGATGCGGAGTTGCTGTCATCCCAGATGGTCCAGCAATACCCTGTATACAATTTGGAGAAAATATACCTCGATGCTTATCAGCAGATTACGCTGTCAGGCGGGCAGCGCTATCCTGACGTGAATAAGGCGATCAATGAGGCTGTCAACCAAGGCGCCTTGATGATCAACTATATCGGGCATGGTGGCGTACGCGGACTGGCGCACCAGCGGGTGCTTACCTTTGAAGACATTGAATCCTGGGACAACCGTTACAACATGCCGGTATTCATGACGGCAACCTGTGAATTCAGCAGCTTTGACCAGCCTGATCCTGAGGCGCTTTCTGCCGGTGTGCGTATCGTGCTGAGGCCGGAAGGAGGAACCCCGGCGATGTTCACCACCACCCGGCTGGCCTGGTCTGGAAATAACCTTGCCCTGAACAACAACTTCATGCGAATCGTTTTTGAACGGGATGACATTGGCGAGCACCATCGGATGGGAGACCTGATCATAATTGCCAAAAACCTTAGCGGGGGAGCATCCATCCCGATGCAGCTCCGCAACTTCGTCCTGCTCGGTGACCCATCCATGCAAATGGCTTTTCCCCAACACCGTGTAGTCACGGATCATATGCCCGACACCATCAGTGCCTACCAGAAGGTGACTGTCGAGGGGCACGTGACCGACCAGCTTGGCAATATGCTGAAAGATTATAATGGGGTACTTTATCCCACGATATACGATAAAGAAAAGGAGTTTCAGACTTTAGGCAATAACTCCGGGTCAAACCCTGCCAGTTTTAGTATGCGAAATGCAATCCTTTACAAAGGGAAGACCAGCATTGAAAACGGTCGTTTTTCATTCAGCTTTATTGTTCCCCGCGACATCGCCTACGATTACGGTGCCGGTAAGATCAGTTATTATATGGACGATGGAAATGAAGACGGTCACGGCTATTATGATGACTTTATCATCGGTGGCACCTTTAAGGATTTCACACCAGACAACGAAGGACCAGTCATTGACCTCTACATGAACGATACCACGTTCGTATCGGGCGATCATACAGATGAAAACCCTACCCTGCTGGCTTTGCTCTACGATGAGAGTGGCATTAACATGGCCGGTGGCATCGGACACGACATTGTGGCTTTCCTTAATGACCGCAATGAGCCCATTCGCTTAACAAATTATTACCAGTCTGACCTGGACACCTACAAGAGCGGTCGTGTATTATATCCCTTCCGTAACCTTGATGAGGGGCGGCATAGCCTGACCCTTCGCGCGTGGGACACCCACAACAATCCATCTCAAGCCAGTATTGAGTTTGTGGTGGCGGGCAGCCATACCCTGGTGCTTGAAGACCTGATAAATTATCCCAACCCCTTTGCTCACGACACCTGGTTTACCTTCAAGCATAACCAGGCATTTGAGGAACTGGACGTGCGCATCGATATTTATGACATGCAGGGGCAGCTGGTGAATACCATCAAGGAACGGGTGCATGGCGCAGGTTACCGTTCGGAACCCATTCACTGGGATGGCCTGAGTAACACCGGGCGCCCCTTGCGTAACGGGATCTATCTTTACCGCCTTACGATGGAAACCCCTGAAGGGAGACGTTCAAGACAATCAAAAAAGCTGATGATTATCCGCTAAGTGGGCATACGCAAAAGTAGCCCAAGATAGACAATATGCTTCTGGAAAAATCGTTATATTTGCGGTCTTCAAAAAGGAGGTTAACGACCCTCATCATTCATTAACTTAGAGTGCAATCATTCTTTTATCGAATCATAAAATGACAAAATCAATGAAATCTGTATTTGCAGTAGCTGCAGCATGGTTATTTCTTTTCGTTGCGGGCCTTAACCCGGAGGTTAAAGGTCAGGATTATGGTGATATTTTAGGTCAGCGCGATGTGAACACCATCACCACAGCAGTCCCTTTTCTTTTGATTGCCCCGGATGCCCGTGCAGGCGCATTGGGCGATGCAGGCGTTTCTTCCAGTCCGGACATCAATTCAATGCACTGGAACCCTGCAAAATATGCTTTCATGGAGCAGGAAATGGGTTTTGGCGTGAGCTATACACCGTGGTTACGTACCCTGGTTCCTGACATTAACCTGGGCTATCTGACCGGATACAGAAAACTCGATGAGCTGCAAACGATCGCTTTTTCACTGAAATATTTTTCTTTAGGTGAGGTAAACTTTACGGATCAGGTAGGTAATTCTATGGGTATGGTAAGACCTAGTGAGTTTGCCGTGGATGTAGCATATGCACGAATTTTGGGCGACCATTTTTCCGGCGCCATTGCGGGTCGTTTTATTTACAGTGACCTGACCCAGGGAACTATTGAAGGTGCTGATGCTGGTGTTTCCGTGGCTGCCGATGTGGCCATGTATTACAACAGGCCGCTTAACTGGAATACGCCTACCCATTTTTCGTGGGGTGTACATGTCTCCAACATGGGGAATAAAATATCTTACACCGATGAGGTGAATGCAGACTTCATCCCCATTAACCTCCGTCTGGGCCCTTCATTTACATTTGACCTTGATGACTTTAACCAGTTGTCCCTGATGGTGGACTTTAACAAATTGCTTGTTCCCACGCCCCCGATATATGCTCGTGATGATAGCGGCCAGGTCATGTTTGATGATAATGGAAATCCCGTGATTGCTGAGGGTGAGGATCCCAACCGTTCTGTCGTATCGGGCATGCTTGGATCCTTCAGCGATGCACCCGGCGGCTTCAGTGAGGAGCTTGAGGAGATCACCATTTCTGCAGCTGCTGAATACTGGTATGACCAGCAGTTTGCCTTGCGTGCAGGGTACTTCCATGAAGCGGCATCCAAGGGCAACAGGAAATACTTCACCTTTGGTTTGGGATTGAAGTACAATGTCTTTGGCCTTGACTTTGCTTATCTTGTGCCCGTAGCGCAACGCAGTCCGCTCGAAAACGTGCTTCGTTTCTCCCTGAGCTTCGATCTTGAATCGTTGTGGGAGTAGAATTAAGCATGCGGATCGGTTTTGGCTATGACGCACACCCGCTGGTGACGGGCAAAACCCTCGTGATTGGCGGTGTAAGCATTTCCTTTGAAAAAGGCGCTGCTGGCTATTCTGATGCCGACGTGCTGACGCATGCCATCATGGACGCACTGCTTGGGGCTGCGGCCTTGCGTGACATCGGACACCACTTTCCCGACAATGACCCCCGGTTTAAAAACACTTCCAGCATGCACCTCCTGGATGATGTGATGGAGTTGGTCCGCAGCAGTGGCTACGAACCGGCGAACATTGATGCTACGATTTGTCTGCAAAGACCAAAGATCGCAGAATACATTCCCGCGATGCAACGCAGCTTGGCCAGGGTTATGGGCATTGATGAAGATCAGGTCGGGGTAAAAGCCACGACCACCGAACATATGGGATTCGTTGGCAGAGGAGAGGGGATTGCCGCGTATGCCGTGGTCTTGTTGCGAAAATCATCCGCTTAACACCAGGATCACCTCCTTAATTCAAAACTCTCTCCAAGATAGAGTCTTCTCACTTCTTCATCACCTGCAAGTTCCTCAGCAGTACCCGCCTTTAATATGGACCCCTCAAAAAGCAGATAGGCCCTGTCGGTGATGCTGAGGGTCTCGTGCACGTTGTGGTCGGTGATCAGCACACCGATGTTCCTTTCCTTGAGCTGGGATACGATTTGCTGGATGTCTTCCACGGCAATGGGGTCTACGCCGGCAAATGGCTCATCAAGGAGAATGAAGCTGGGGTCAACGGCGAGTGAGCGGGCAATTTCGGTGCGGCGACGTTCCCCTCCCGACAGGGTGATGCCCTTGCTCTTGCGTATGTACTGCAACCCAAACTCATCCAGCAGACTTTCAAGCTTTTCTGCTTGTTCCTCTTTGCTTTTATCTGTAAACTCTAGCACTGCCCTGATGTTGTCTTCTACACTTAAACTGCGAAATACGCTGGCTTCCTGTGCCAGGTAGCCGATGCCCCGCTGGGCCCGCTTATACATGGGTTCTGCGGTGATGTTTTCCTTGTCAAGATGAATCGTTCCCTTGTTGGGCTTGATCAGCCCAACGATCATGTAAAAGGTAGTGGTTTTTCCTGCCCCGTTAGGCCCAAGAAGACCTACAATCTCACCCTGGCTCACTTCAACAGATACATGATTAACCACCACGCGCTTCTTATATTTTTTTACCAGATTTTGGGTGTGTAGTTTCATAAAGAAAAAAATGAGAGTGAAAAAATTGTTCAGGTAGGTTTTTAATATTATATTTACAATACAAACCTACATGATTTTTCTCAGAATTCTGAAAAATCCTTTATTATATATTCAACCCATCCGATTGACTGTAAATTAGACAGTCAGACGATTAATAGAGAAATGTTACGGCAATGGAGGTAAAGAGCAGTGTGTCGTTACGTGAACTGCTAAAGCAGATCTTTGGTTACGGAACCTTTAAGGGTGATCAGGAAGCCATCGTAAAAAGCCTGATGGATGGTTACGACACCTTCGTAATCATGCCCACTGGAGGAGGCAAGTCGATGTGTTACCAGCTGCCCGCCCTTATCGGGAAAGGTACAGCCATCGTAGTATCTCCCCTGATCGCATTAATGAAAAACCAGGTGGATGCCATCAGGAATTTTGCTTCTTTTGATGGCATAGCGCACGTGTTGAACTCGTCACTGTCCAGGGCAGAGGTCAACCAGGTAAAAAGTGACCTGGTTGGCGGGACCACAAAATTGCTTTATGTGGCTCCGGAGTCGCTTACCAAGGAGGAAAACGTGGAGTTCCTGAAAACACTCGATATTTCTTTCTTTGCCGTGGATGAAGCCCACTGCATATCGGAATGGGGACACGACTTCAGACCTGAATACCGTCGACTGCGACCCATCATCGATGCCTTTGACAAAAAGGTTCCGATCATTGCCCTGACTGCCACAGCTACACCCAAAGTACAGCAGGATATCCAGAAAAACCTGGGCATGATGGATGCCAAACGGTATATCTCATCATTTAACCGTCCAAATCTCTATTATGAGATACGTCCAAAGACCCAGCACATCACACGGGACATCATCCGTTATGTGAAATCCCAGGAAGGCAAATCGGGCATCATCTACTGCCTGAGCAGGAAGAAGGTGGAAGAGTTGGCCGCTACCCTCCAGGTTAACGGCATCCGGGCACTGCCCTATCATGCCGGGCTGGATTCGGCTGTGCGTGTATCCAACCAGGATCAGTTCCTGATGGAAGACGCTGATGTGATCGTGGCCACCATCGCCTTTGGCATGGGCATTGATAAGCCGGATGTCCGTTATGTGATACACCACGATATTCCTAAAAGCCTTGAAGCTTATTACCAGGAGACGGGTCGTTCAGGCCGTGATGAAGGGGAGGGGAATTGCATTGCTTTCTACTCCTATGAAGACATCCAGAAAATGGAGAAGTTTCTGAAAGGTAAACCCGTGGCAGAGCAGGAGATCGGCATGCAGCTGCTCATGGAAACAGTTGCATATGCCGAGTCATCTATCTGCCGGCGAAAAACCCTGCTGAATTATTTTGGGGAGATATATAAAAAAGAAAACTGTGGATCCTGCGACAATTGTCTTAACCCCAAAGAAAAGTTTGAAGGAAAAGAATATATTTGTCTGCTCTTAGAAGCCGTGCTTGCGGTTAAAGAGTTATTTAAACCAAAACATGTAATCAATGTACTTATGGCTAAAAGTACCACTGCTGTCAAATCCTGCAAACACAATCAGTTGGAGATTTTTGGTAAAGGTGCCGATAAGGATGAAAAGTTCTGGTATGCGGTGCTACGCCAGTCATTGATCGAACGACTGCTTGAGAAAGACATTGAAGATTACGGAACACTTAAGTTAAGTGACAAAGGAAAAGAATACCTGAAGCAACCGGAATCGGTCATGATGAGTAAAGACCATGACTATGACAGTACGGATGAGGCCGACAGCATGGGTGGCATGGCGCAAAAGACCAGTGCCACGGATAAAGTCTTGTTTTCACTGCTTAAGGATCTTAGAAAAGAGATGGCCAGGAAACACAACCTGCCTCCTTTTGTGATCTTTCAGGATCCTTCGCTGGAAGACATGGCCATCCAGTATCCCATCAAGCTGGATGAACTTAAGCAGATTACCGGTGTGGGGTCGGGCAAGGCTGAGCGCTTTGGCAGGCCTTTTATTGACCTGATTGCCCGTTATGTAAAAGACAACGAAATTGAGCGGCCCATGGACATGGTTGTGAAATCGGTGGTTAACAAATCCGGTCTTAAGGTATACCTGATCCGCAATATCGATCGGAAGGTGTCACTTGAAGACCTGGCTGAGGCCAAAGGTCTTGATTTTGATGAGCTCTTACAGGAATTGGAACGTATTGTGGCCTCCGGGACTAAAATTGACATCCGCTATTATATCAATGAGGTGATTGACCCGGATAAGCAGGATGAGATATTTGATTATTTCACGACAGCCGAAACGGATTGCTACGAGGAAGCATTGGCGGAGCTCGGAGAGGATGACTTCACCGAAGAGGAAGTTCGTCTGATGCGCATTCGTTTTATGTCCGAAATGGGTAACTAGTGTCATGTCAACGCCACTTTAGCCGGACCAGGTTTTTTCCCTCATCTATGCAAAAATAAACCCTTACATGGTCTTGCTGTGTGCAGTATCCCCTTTGTCAGCCAAGATAACATCTCTGCGACCTTGTGTTTGTTACTCCTCTTTCTGGTCTTTGTAATTGAGCACCTCCTCTGTAAAGTACTCTAGTTTTAGCCCGGCATCTGCAAAGAGTTTTTCGGACTCCTCGCCGGCGTGGTATTTTTTTTCGCATACCACACGCTGGATGCCACAATTAATGATAAGCATGGCACAAACACGGCAGGGGGTCATGCGGCAATAGAGTGTGGCGCCAGCGATGCTAATACCCAAACGCGCTGCCTGGCAGATGGCGTTTTGTTCGGCATGCACCGTCCGGACACAGTGCTTGGTGATGTGGCCGTGTTCGTGCAATACCTTCTTCATCTGATGCCCCGCGTCATCGCAATGCGGCAGTCCAATCGGTGATCCCACATAACCGGTCACCAGGATTTGCCGGTCGCGTGCTATCACACAACCGCTTCTTCCCCGATCGCAGGTGGCACGCTTGCTCACCGTATGTGCAATCTCCATGAAATAAGCATCCCATGACGGACGCTGGTATCTGGCTTCATTCATGTGCGTTAAATTTATTTTAATGACAAAAGGACGAAAGGACAAAAGGACAAATAGTCAAAATGTCTAAATGTCTAAAAGTCTGGGTTTACGTGTGATCTATGGCCCTCTGCCATCCCTTAACCCCAGTAAAACTGCAACACGCCCAGCCCTTCACAAGCACTTCGGGCAACTTCAGACAGCACCTGGGCTGTCCCTGATAAGCTGCAACCCTTAACCCCAAACTCAGCCCTAACCTCAGCCTCAGCCTAAACCTTAACCTTAACTTCAACCTCAATCTCAACCGCAACCAACATCTCACAGTGCAATGCGTTCGAGAAATTTTTCCGTTTGTTCATGCAACTGATCAAGGCTGCCATTGTTGTTGATCACGTGATCGGCCTGTGCGATACAGGCTGCCAGGTCCTGCTTGTTTGGGTCGGTGGTGTGCATTTCCCTTTCCTCGTTTTCGACAAATATCCGGAAGGAAATATTATCTGTTTCGGAGTTGCGTTTGCGAATACGTTGATACCTTATCCGCGGATCTGCATCTACGGCAAGCAGGTAAAAGTTGGGCTGTTTTCGTAATGCATCAATCTCGCCAGGTGTCCGTATGCTTTCAATGATGCAATTTTGTCCGGTATCTTGGGCCTTTTTGAACAGTTGCTCTGCGATGAATGCCGGCCCATGTTTGGCACGCAGTGAGTTAGCGATGGCGGTGAGGGTGTCCCGGTTTACCGGCATGCTTCGCCTGTTTAACTCCTCCGCAAGGAAACCACGCACTGAGTAATGCCGGAATCCACGCGCGCGCACCAGGTATTCCACCACCGTTCCTTTGCCTGCACCCAAAGTGCCTGTGATTCCTATGATGACCATATCGTATGATAAAAAAATGCTGTCCTGCCTGCATCAGGTTTTTCTCCGGACAATCCAAAAGCCTCCTCAAGCGTAAATGTCAAATAAGCTACAGACCGACCGGGTTTTGTTTTTCAAGCAATGCCTCCAGTCCTTTAACCTGATAACTCTTTAACCCGGTAACACTTCGCCTGAAACAAAAACACCAATTACCTCTCAGGCTAAACTCATTCTTAAAACCAATAATCGGATAGAGCAAAAGTACGGTTTTCCCCCAATAAAAAAGCCCCGTTTGGTGTAAAACGGAGCCGATTCATTTGCCAGGTATTGGAAATAATCTCCTAAGCTTTCTTCACGTTAATGGCTTTTTTGCCCCTTTCGTCTTCCGATATCTCAAAAGATACCCTGTCGTCATTGCTGATGGGATCCAAAAGCCCGCTATGGTGTACAAAAACATCCTTTTCAGTCTTGTCATCAATAATAAATCCATACCCCTTTTTCTCATTAAAAAATTTAACGGTACCGGTTTCCATAATCAATTTGGTTTAGTGGTAAAAATAAACAGGTCAACATTCAAAAATACAACATTTTTGCAGATTTGCAATATTTTCCAAAAAAAATTACAAGCAAGTGGCGTTTTTTTGTGTCGGAAGGCGCAACTGAAGGCGGGGTGGACCATAAAAAAAACTGGCAGCATGTTGTTTGTGTTAACTAAAGTGCAAGCAGAGAGGTTAAGGTCAAACAAACGATGCTGCCAGTATGGCAAAGATAATGATTCTGTCAGAAATGGTTGATCTCTTGCATTAACCTGGTGGGGTTCTTAAGCAAAGCAGGATTTTTATCAATATGGATTTGTGCCGAAATGGGCAAGGAGGTGGTACGAATCCGTGATTTACCTTCTTCATTTGTAGTCTTTACAGTAAGTGCGGAACCTGCTTTTACGAGGAAGCTGGGGATGTTTTCCGTGATTTCAATCAGCTCTTTGCTCAGTGTGCGCAGCTTGTCATTTTGGCAATCGTTTCCATTGCCGTTGAGGCAACGGGCAATTTCATTGATCCTTTCATATACCTGGTCAAGCGACAGTTCGTCTGTCGACCTGGTCATGTATTCGTTGACCCCAATGTGGCTCTTTTCGTGCGAAACAAAGGCAAATCCGGCGGCCTTCATGATCCGGATAACAGCTTGATGGCATTTTTCCAGCCGGCCTTCATCACGGGTGTCAAAAAAGGCCACGACAGGCACGTGTCGGTTGAGCAGTCTTTTTTTATAATCGGTATTGATCGAGTTGAAGGATATGTAGTCGTTGAATGAATTCTGGAGGATGTAGATCTGGTCTCTGAGCCTGCTGATTTCTTCGCTGTGCTGTTGCTGCAGGCGGTTGATCTTCTTCTCATAATACTTGTAATACTGCTTCATGAACTTGTTTTGCGGTCATGCTGCCACCAGTCGCTGTCCTTCTTCTGTATCCGTGAAGTTGTTGAAGTTTTCAATAAACTTATCCGCAAGGCTGTCAGCTTGTTTCATGTAAGCTGTTTCGTATTTCCAGGTGTTTTTTGGGTTCAGGATTTTGGAGTCCACGCCCCGGACAGCTGTAGGGATCATCAATCCGAAAGGCGCAAGCTCTTCCACCTTGGCTGAATCCAGGGAACCATCCAGGATGGCATCAATGATCTTTCTTGTGCTGTCGATATCTATGCGCTGTCCGATACCGTATGGCCCACCAATCCAACCCGTGTTTACCAGGTAAGCGGTGGCGCCGTGTGCTTTCATTTTTTTTGCCAGTTCCTGGGCGTATACGGTAGGATGATGAAGCAGGAATGCCGCCCCGAATGCTGAAGAAAACGTGGGCAGGGGCTCTTTGACTCCGCGCTCTGTGCCTGCCAGCTTGGCAGTGTAGCCACTCAAAAAGTAATACATGGCCTGGTCACGGTTTAGCCTGGATACCGGGGGAAGGATGCCAAAAGCATCCGCGGTCAGGAAAATAATCTTTTTAGGATGACCGCCCTTGGATACCGGTCTGACGATGTTTTTGATGTGGTATAAGGGATAGGATACCCGCGTATTCTCCGTTTTGGTGGTGTTGGCAAAGTCGATCTCGCCAGTCTCTTCACCATATACCACGTTTTCGAGTAAGGCATCGCGCTTGATGGCATGGTAGATATCCGGTTCCTTTTCTTTGCTCAGGTTGATGCATTTGGCATAACAGCCCCCTTCAAAGTTGAAGATGCCTTCGTCGTCCCATCCGTGTTCATCATCACCAATGAGATAACGATTGGGATCTGCCGAAAGCGTGGTCTTCCCGGTTCCGGAGAGACCAAAAAAGATTGCTGTATCGCCATTTTTCCCCATGTTGGCTGAGCAGTGCATGGCTGCGATACCTTTCAGCGGAAGGTAATAGTTCATCACCGAGAAAAAGCCCTTTTTAATCTCTCCACCGTACCAGGTCCCGCCAACCACTGCACGTCGTTCCTTCAGGTTAAATGCCACGTAGACATCCGAATTCAAATCCTGCTCCACCCACTTTTCATTCACCGTCTTGCAGGCGTTGAGCATCACAAAGTCGGGTTCAAAGTCCTTCAGCTCTTCTTCTGATGGCCGGATAAACATATTTTTTACAAAATGAGCCATCCAGGCTACCTCTGTGATGACCCGGATCCGGATCCTCGTGTTTTCATTGGCGCCGCAAAAGGCATCCATGACATATAGCTTTTTCCCATGAAACTGTTTCAGGGTAGTCTCCTTCAGCGAATTCCATACCTCTTCGGATATGGGCTTGTTGTCAGAACGCGTCTGGCCATCGGCCCACCAAATGTTGTCCTGGGAGCTATCTTCCTGGACGATGTACTTGTCTTTTGGTGAACGGCCGGTAAATATCCCGGTATCAACGGCCACAGCACCCGTGTTGGTCTCAAAGCCCCTTTCATAGCCTTCCAGCTCAGGGTCGGTTTCGTGGCGGTAGAGATCTTCATAAGAAAGGTTGTAGAAAACCTGCTGTACATGTTGAATTCCATACTGTGAAAGATCGGGTGGTTGGACCCCGCCCGCATCCTTGGCAGAAGCAGCTTGTGTCATGGTGTGTTGGAGTTTGGTTGTGTTGAATAATGGTTACGTTGCCAGGGTTGTATCATCCATTCATTGACTGCAACATGGCCAGCCGAAGTTGTTCTTGAGGGTCCTCGCAGAAAAAAGAAGATCATCACATAATTGCGGCTATGCATAGAATTTCTTTAAAAAACAGTGTAAGTTGGACAACAGCATGGCATGAAGATGAAGTCAGCGCTTAGCTCGAAATACCCCGCATGGGCCAAAAATAAGAAAAATGATTAAGGGCGGGCCAGCTTGTAGAAAATATTTTCACTGGCCCCAAAGGCCATTGTCGGTTTCATGACTTCTATGCTGAGGTGTTGTTGTATAATGCGCAGGACTTACCAGTGTCATGTCAACGCTTGTGTAGCCGAACCGGGCCTTGATCATTTTACATAGCTCTAAAATAATACCCTTACATAGCTCATACTTTGCGCGGTGCTCTTTATTTTGCTGAGAAAAAACGCAGCAACTTAACCGACACAGTAGCATTGACAAGCTAGTCTCTGCCAGTCATGCGTTTGACCTTGCGACGGGTTGCCAGGATGATATGATACATGCAGGGTACGATCACCAGGGTAAGGAAGGTAGCTACAGATAGACCAAATATTACGGTCCATGACATAGGACCCCAGAACCGGGCATTGTCACCGCCAAAATAGATCTGCGGGTTTAATTCCGTCAGCAGCGTGACGAAATTGATATTCAGTCCGATGGCCAGCGGGAACAGGCCCAATACCGTGGTGATGGCTGTAAGGATCACAGGCCGGAAGCGCGTTTTGCCTGCTTGTTCGATGAGGGCAAGGCTGGTATCCCGCTCCAGCAGGCTATCCACATCAGAGCCCAGCTCCACGTGCTTTCGCTTGTGCAGGTAATCCGTATAGTCGATCAATACGATGGCGTTGTTGACGACCACGCCAGCCAGGCTGACGATGCCTACTCCCATCATGATGATGATGAAGTCCATGTTGAAGATTGCCAGTCCCAGGAAGACGCCCGCAGTGCTGAAGACGACGCTGCCAATGATGATGAAGGGCTTGAATACCGAGTTGAACTGGGTAACGAGGATCAGTGCAATCAGGGATACAGCGATAAGCAGGGCCCTGATCAAAAAGTCCATCGATTCTTCCTGTTCTTGCTGTTCTCCGGTAAAGGCATAAGCATACCCGTTGGGCAGATCCATTTCCTCCATCAGCTGCATGATTTGCTGGTTGATGCGGTTGGCGTTGTATCCGGGCAGCACATTGGAGCTCAGCGTGATCACACGGTCGCGGTCGATGCGGTTGATTGCGCCATAGGTTTTGCTGTACTCCACATTGGCCACGGCAGAGATTGGCACCTGCATAATCTGGCCGGTGCTTTGGCTGCGGAAAGTGATGCGCTGATTGATCAAAGTGGAAAGGTTGTGCCGGTATTCCTCCTGCAAGCGCAGTTGAATCGGGTATTCCTCTTCGCCAACCTTGAAGGTGGATACCTCCAGACCAAAAAGTGCCGTCCTGATGGTGTTGGCAATAGAGAAAGTGGACAGGCCAAAACGCCTGGCTGCATCCCTGTCGATATGTACCAGGATCTCCGGGTTGTTGCTGTCAAGATCGGTGTTGAGGCCTTCTATGCCTTGTATGCCGGCCCTGCTGATCTGATTTTTGATGGTATCGCCCAGAGCCATAAGTCTTTCCAGATCAGGTCCGCTGACTTCCAGGTTGATCGGAGGTCCCGAAGGGGGACCGGCCATGTTTTTTTCTATCATGAAGTCAATGCCAGGATACTCCCCGGTAAGGTTTTCGCTCAGTTTGGCCATGATGTCGTTGGTATTGATGCCCCCGCGCATGTCAAACTGCTCAAAGGTCACGGTGATCAGCCCCCGGTTGGGTGTTTCACCTGCATTCATATCCATCTCACCAATCGCGCCGCGTCCAACGATGGTCATGACCGACTTGACAATATGCCGGTATGGCGCAATAAGCTCTTCCACATGAGTTTCGACTTCCGCCACGCGCCGGTCCGTTTCGTCAATGTCGGTACCTACGGGAAGCTCCATGAGGATGTTGATGAACTGGGGTTCGTTGTCAGGGAAAAACAGGACGTTGGGACTGCGCAGCCCGAAGGTGATGATGGCCAGGACCAGTACCAGCAGAGTTCCAGAGACATACATATAGGGGTTACGTCCCCGGAGGGCATGGCTCAGCGTGTTTTTGTAAAGTTTTTCCAGGAATGGCAGCAGTGTGAGCTGAAACCATTTAGCCAGGCGGTTGAGCACAAAATGGCCCAGGGCAAACAGCAGGGCAGCTAAGACGAAAAGGTTTCCCCATAAGGTACTTCCTGCGACATGGAAGATGATGCCAGGCAGGATCAGCAGCGTGATGATCAGCAAATTTCGTCGTGACTTGTTGCCGGATAATGCCGGGTTCATTGCTTCTGATGCATCCTGTTTTCGTTGCGTTTCTTTCTCTTTTTTAAAGAATGTATAGGAAAAGACCGGGATGATGATCAGGGCCACGAAAAGGGAGGAGGTGAGCACGATTATCAGTGTCAGTGGCAGGTATTTCATGAATTCACCTGTGATTCCTGTCCAGAACGCCAGCGGCAGAAATGCCGATAGTGTCGTCGCGGTGGAGGTGATAATAGGTGTGGCAATTTCACCAATCGCTCTCTTGGCAGCCTCCAGGATGGAGTAGTCGCGCTCCACAAAGCGAAAGATGTTATCCACCGCCACGATGGAATTATCTACCAGCAAACCCAGCGCAAGGATCAGTGAAAAGAGTACAATCATGTTGATCTGCAAGCTGACCAAGCCAAAGATCATGAACGACATCAGCATAGAAAGGGGGATGGCAATACCGACAAAGAGGGCATTTTTTAAGCCCAGGAAAAGGTAGAGAATGAGCACAACCAGGATCACAGCCATGATCACGCTGTTTTCCAGATTAGAAAGCTGGATGCGTATTTCCTCACTTTGGTCGTTGGTGATGGTGATGTGCAGGTCATCAGGGATATCGCCGTTTTGCCGGACCCGGTCAAGCACCCTGTTGATATTTTCGGTGGCAGAAAGGAGGTTGTCACCTGAGTTTTTGATCACCTGCAGGCTCACCACCGGCTGATCGTCGAGTCGCGCATAACTGGTCGGGTCCGCATAAGCGTCACGCACTTCAGCCAGATCGCGCAAGTAAACGATCTGCTGGTCTTCATGCTTAACGATGATGTCTTCAATCTGTCTGACATCTGAAAATTCTCCAATGGTACGAACAGCCCAGCGGGTGCCATCCCCGAAGCGCAGTGCGCCACCAGCCATCGACACGTTTTCTGACGCGATGGCATTTTCAAGGTCATCAAAGCTGACCTGATAGAGCTCCATCTTGATTGGATCTGCATTGATCTGGATCTCACGATCTTCGATACCTGTAATCTCTACCCTCGACACCTCCGGCACATCTTCTATTTCTTCTTCCAGGAAGTCGGCAAAGCGTTTCAGCTCGTGCATACTGAATTCACCACTAAGGTTGAGGTTGAGGATGGGAAACTCTGAAAAGTCAATGTCGATCACCATGGGGTCTGATGGCAGGTCACCAGGAAGGTCTGGCTTGACTCTGTCTACGGCATCCTTCACGTCCTGGAGGGCTTCCTGGATATCCACCCCGGTGTCAAACTCCACGAAAATATCCGAATTGTCCTGCGAAGAGGTAGAACGCAGTTCCCGGATGCCCGTGATGGTATGGATTTCATTCTCGAGCGGCCTGGTCACCAAGTTTTCCATGTCTGCAGGTGGGTTACCAGGGTACAGGGTTTGTACCAGGACAGTAGGTATCTCTACCTCGGGGAAAAGCTCTTTGGGAAGACTTCTGTAAGAAAAGATACCAAAGACAGCAATCAGGAAGGTAAGCAGAAATATGGTGTTTTTGTTTTTCAGCGCAATGGTGGCTGGCTTAAACTCACGTATTGCCCGTTCTTCTCTTGACTCACTCATTGTATTTTCTTATTATGGGATGAACTCCCAAGTGGTTATTCATTTGACCTGATATGTACGCCTTCTCCGCTGGCTACTTGGCGGTGTCCCTGTACAATGAGCAAATCTCCTTCAGTGAGACCTTCTTTCACCTGGGTTTTGCCTTCTCCATCCCGACCTCGTTCAATATAGGCTTTTCGGGCGAGTGGTATGCCGTCCGGCCCTTCTTCTGCTACATATACATAATGTCCCTGGGTGTCAAAGCCGATCAGCATCGATGGGACGACCATGGCATCCTGGATGACAGATGCCTGCAAGCTGATCCTGGCCATCATGTTGGGCTTGTAGCGCCCATCATCATTAGGAATGCGCAGTTGCATGCGAAAGGAGCGGTTTTCCGGGTTGATCACGTGCCCAACACGGTGTACAGGCGTTTTGATCTTTGTTTCAGGCCAGGCCGGAAAGCGCAGAATGACTTCACGTCCTTCGGTCACGTATGGCAGATAAGATTCGGACACATCTGCATTGATATACAATTCGTCGAGGTTGACAACCTGCATCACCGGTGTGCCAGGAGAAGCCAGCTCGCCTTCCTTGATGAAGTGTTCGTCCACGAATCCGTCAAAAGGGGCCTTAAGGACGGCCATGTCAAGCTGCGACTGAAGGGTTTCCAGGTTCTTCAGGAGGCGCTCCACCTGATTTTTGGCTTCCAGGTACTGCATTTCACTGCCGATTTGTTGGGCCCACAGCCGTTTTTGTCTTTGATATACTGTCTCAGCCAGCTCCAGGCTGGTCTTTACCTCCTCGATGTTACCCTGCACCACGTCAGTAGACAGACGCGCAAGGACCTGTCCGCGTTCCACGGCTTCTCCCTTTTCGGCATAAATCCTACGGATGTGTCCACTGGTTTCCGGACTGATGGTGGCTGTTCTCACCGCTTCAACCGTGCCACTTACGCGGATGTACTCCACAAAGTCTGCAGGGGCAAGCTCCGAAACCATCACAGGAACCAGGTCATTTCTTCCGGTAGTCTCTCCGCGGTCTCTCAGGGTTTGCTGCAAGGAACGCTTTTCCTGTGTTAGCCGGTTTATTTCACCGGCATATTCTTCAATTTGGCGACGGATCTGTTCGTTGTCCCCATCCTGCTGGTCGGCACTATTGCCATTGCATGAAGGCAAAGCGAAAAGCAAGCCGGCACCTGCAAGCCACATCATGGCAAGTCTTACCCTGTTAATCATCTGTATTGCGTGTGAATGAATTGTATTGGTCATTTTTCTCAGCTTAATATCTTTTTTTCTTGTTGTTTCGGCTGCCTTACCCGCGGGGAAGGAACCGGAAAACCATGCAAGTCTTCTATTGTCCAAGCGCCCTAAGCATGTTATTTTCTGCATTGAGCACTTCAAAAAGTGCCTGGTAATAGTTTGCCCTGGTGGTGATCATCTGGTCATTTGCTTGTGTGAGTTCCAGGCTGGTAGCCATGCCTTCGCGAAACATGGTGGTGGTGCGGTCAAAAATGCGTGTGGCCAGTTCCATGTTTTCTTGCTCGTTGGCATATTGTTCCCTGGCGGTGTGGTAATTGGCCATTGCCTCCTGCATCTGCAGATCAAGGAATTGGTATACTTCTTCCCGTTCAGTTCGTGATTTTTCCAACTCCAGCCGGGCCTGCTGTACCCTGGAAGAGCGCATGCCAGCTGAGAATATCGGAATGGTGAGGTTTATACCGAAATAGGTACTGGGAAACCAGGACTGGTCGCCGTCAAAAAAGTTGAATTCATCCCGCATGGCCATTTCCTGGCGGGTAAAAGAGGCAGAAAGGCTGGGAAGGTAGGCAGATTGTTCCCGCCTGAGTACCATCAGGCTCATGTTTTCCTGCGACCGGGTGATCCGGTAGTCCACGTGGTTTTGCGGTGTGAAATCCGATATCAGGGAAAGGTCGGCGAGCAACACGCCATGGAGGTCTTCCAGCTTGTCGGTCAACACAAGCTCTTTGTCCATATCCATGCCAAGCTGAAACTTAAGGAGGCTGCTTGTCATCTCATCCTGTCGTTCAAGTGCAGCAAACCGGTTTTTAATGTTTGACACCGTGAGCTGGAGCTGATCCACGTTGATGGGATCAGTAAACCCCTCTCTCAGCAACTCCCTGGTCTCATGCAGCTGTTGCTCCATGTGACGCAGATTCTCTGATACCACCCTGAGGTTTTCCCGGGCAAGCAAGGCAAGCAAATAAGTCTCCGTAACTACTTGTTTGACTTCCGCTTCTGAACGCTGCAAGGACTGATTGGCAAGGTCACGGAATATGCGTGAAGCCCTTAGGCCCACAATGTATTGGCCATCAAAGATCAGTTGTTCCACAGAGGCCGTGGCCGTCACATTTTGTTCCGTACCAAACTGTATTTCGGCGAACTCTCCTGGCTCACCGCCGAAAAATTCTGCCGGTACAAGGGATGTCGGAATGTCAAGGTAGTAATTATATCCCACGGAGGCATTGATCTGGGGCAGGCCTGCAGCCGTAGTCTCCCATATCTGCCGTTCGGCGATTTTCAGGTCGGCCCTGGCCTTGCGCATGCTGTAACTGTGGTCCGCAGCATACTGACGGGCTTCCTCGAGGCTTAGCTCCATTGGGGCACCGGCATCCCCCGGGTTTGCAAATGAAACCGAAATGCCTGAAACCAGCAACAAAGATCCCGCCAATACAATGTGAAAGAATAGCCGCATTTTAAAATTGTTTGCATATTTGAATATGAGAACAACTATAAAATGCGATCAATTGTTCATCACCTGGCACCAAATATGGCAGTGCCTATGCGAATCATGTTGCTGCCCTCGTCAATGCCGTGCTGGTAGTCGTTGCTCATGCCCATCGACAGCGTGCGAAAAGCTTCCCTGTCCTTGAAATATCTATCCCGGACGGCGTCAAAATATGCCTTCAATTGCCTGAATTCCTTTCTGACCTGATCCGTGTCATCCGTAAATGTAGCCATCCCCATGAGCCCTTGCACCTCAATGGCATCCATTTGGTGGCAGATGTCACTCTCCAGCAGCGCGCAAACTTCTTCGAAGCTCATGCCAAACTTGGTGCTTTCTTCTGCAATGTGTAGCTGCAGCAGGACGGGAATGACCCGTTCATTTTTCTGTCCCTCCTTGTTGATCACCTTGAGCAGCTTCATCTTATCTACAGAATGAATCAGGGAGACAAAAGGTGCAATGTATTTTACCTTGTTGGATTGCAGGTGTCCCACCATATGCCAGTGAATGTCTTTGGGAAGCTTTTCAGCCTTGGGTGTCAGCTCCTGGGCCTTGCTTTCACCAAAATGACGTTGTCCTGCGTTATAAGCTTCCAGGATCTCGGCTGTGGTTCTTGTCTTCGATACCGCCACCAAGGTGACGTGCTCGGGTATCTCTTTTCGTAATGTGGCTAAGTTTTCAGCTATGGACATCTTGCAGGGTTTTATTCATTCAGGATTATCGTGTTTCTGGTTTTTTGTTCAGGACCATGGCATTGAAGGATTGTGATTGTTCCGGGTGTTGGATTTTTCACCAATGGGTTCTGAGGCCCTTCAGCTCTGGTTGGTGGCGGTGCACTGGCCATGCGCAAAGGTACATAATCGGCAAAAACTTTACATCTTTTCCCGGCTGTTTGTCTGGCAAAAACAGGATATCCTTATCTTTGCCATATGCAAGAAATGGTTTTGATCCTTGATTTCGGTTCTCAGTACACACAATTGATAGCCAGGAAGCTGAGAGAGTTAAATGTCTATTGTGAAATTCAGCCCTATTATTATCAGCCGGAGAAACTGGCCCATATCAAAGGTGTCATTTTATCAGGCAGTCCTTTCAGTGTCTTGGATGATAATGCACCCCGGGCTGAGCTCGACTGGTGTATGGAAAAGATTCCTGTGCTGGGTGTTTGTTATGGCGCCCAGTTGATCACCATCGACAGGGGAGGCCAGGTCATGGCGTCATCTACCAGGGAATACGGGCGTGCGAATATATCATACATCGCTTCTGGTGAGATCTTGTTCAGGGATATTCAGGAACAGTCTCAGGTATGGATGTCACATGCCGACACCATTACACGGCTTCCGGATGGTTTTAAGCTCGTTGCAAGGACCAATGACATCGGTGTGGCCGCATTCAGGGATCAGGGAGAGATGATATTCGGCCTGCAGTTTCATCCTGAAGTGTATCATTCATTGCAAGGGCAGCAATTGTTGAGAAACTTCGTAGTCGAGATTTGCGGTTGCTCGCAGGACTGGACACCAGCTTCCTTTGTGGAGCAAACAGTTGCGGCAATGCGCGATAAGCTTGGATCAGACAAAGTCGTGCTCGGGCTTAGCGGCGGTGTCGACTCCAGTGTGGCTGCCACCCTGCTTCACAAGGCCATAGGTGAACAATTGCATTGCATCTTTGTGGACAATGGCCTACTTCGCAAAAACGAGTTTGAAGAGGTGTTGCTGTCATATAGGGACATGGGACTTAACGTCCGTGGCGTGCGGGCTGCCCATCATTTTCTTGATGCATTGAAGGGGCTGCGCGACCCGGAGTTGAAGCGAAAAGCCATTGGCCGGGTTTTTATTGAGGTTTTCGAGCGGGAGGCCAAAAAGATCAGAGATGTAAACTGGCTTGCTCAGGGAACCATTTATCCGGACATCATTGAATCCATCTCGGTCAAAGGCCCGTCGGCCACCATTAAGTCGCACCACAACGTAGGCGGTTTGCCTGAAAAGATGAATCTCAAGGTTATTGAGCCACTGAATTCGCTTTTTAAGGACGAGGTCAGGCGGGTGGGCCGCAGCCTTGGGATTTCCTCAGGGATTCTTGAACGACACCCCTTCCCCGGTCCGGGGCTTGCCATTCGCATCCTCGGTGAGGTGTGCGCCGACAAAGTAAGGGCACTGCAGGAGGTAGACCATTATTTTATTAAGGCATTAAAATCTTCCGGATGGTATGATAAAACCTGGCAAGCGGCAGCCATTCTGTTGCCAGTACAGTCCGTGGGGGTGATGGGCGACGAAAGAACTTATGAAAACGCTGTTGTGCTGAGGGCGGTTGAATCTACCGACGGGATGACGGCCGACTGGATACATTTACCCTATGAGCTGCTTGGAAGGATGAGCAATGACATTATCAACAATGTGAAAGGCATCAATCGCGTGGTGTATGACATCAGCTCCAAGCCACCAGCGACCATAGAGTGGGAATAGTAATACACTTTTTTTTATATCAGGCCGCCACCAGGTGGCACTGGTGCAGTTCGCGTCTCCAGGTTATGACTTCCATGTAAGCTGTGGATATGGCATTGTTTATGCCGGCTTTTTTTTATTCGACGAGTCTGGCATTAAAATTTTTTCTTGAATCAGGCGTATTTATATAATAGGAAAAGCACGATTGTTATGCGGAAAATCATTGCGGGAATATGCTTATTGGGTTCTATGGGCTTACATGTTTTACTCATGGCACAAGAGGAAGAGCCCAATGGGGGAGAAAGCCAACGGCAGGGTGTGGAGATCACCAATCGCTCCAGGACACCACAATACATAGATGGTGAGGCCTATTATTTCCACGCCGTGTTGCAGGGGCAAACCCTATACTCTATAGCACGTGCTTACGGTGTAAGGCAGGAGGATATCATTGAAGAAAACCCGGATATTCGTGAAGGTTTGCGTTACGACCAGGTGATCCGCATACCGGTTGCTGATGATCTGGATGCCATTCCGCCGGTAGACAGGATCAGGCTTGACGAGGTAGCCCCCATGCCCAAGGGGCGCTTCGTTGAACATGAAGTGCAGCGTCATGAAACCCTTTTTGGCCTTGCAAGAGAATATGATGTGAGCCAGGAAACCATTCTTTTTTATAACCCGCAAGCCAGGGAGATGCTTCGGGTGGGTCAGGTGCTGAGAATCCCATTGAAAGAGCGCGACCCGGACGCTGAAGATTTTCGTCTATATACTGTTGGTTCAGGAGAAACCTGGTATGGAATCTCTCGTGAGTTTGGTCTTAGCGTTATGGAATTACAGGCGATGAACCCTGAGGTGGAAGACCATTTGCGGGCAGGTGAGCAGATCAGGGTGCCACTTGACACTGAAGTGGCAGAAACAGTGGAGCCAGAAGAACCGGCGGAGCGTTTCATCTTTCTTCCTGCTCCGGAGCGTGAGGTGATGCCCGAAATCGATTCCTACTGTCTGCAACCATTGCACCAGGACCATTATGACATTGCACTTATCCTTCCGCTATACCTTGAAAATCTTGATCTTCCCGAAGAGCATTTAGCAGGCATTGACAGGCTGATCACTTTGATAGATGGAAATGAAGATCCTGAAACCCATGACCTTCATCGGATCATAGATCAACTAGCTATGCAGGACATCACAGTAAATCATCCCTCTTTCAGTTTTATTTCTTTTTACCAGGGTGTTCTTGTGGCGCTGGATTCGATCCGGCATGCGGGGAATGATATCCGTCTGCATGTTTTTGACGGCTGTGGCAATGTGGAAAAGGTGAAAACGCTTACAGCTGCTGATACACTCAAACACATGGATTTAATCATAGGCCCTTTCCATGAACGCCCGCTAAGGCATGTTGCTGACTATGCTCAAAAGCTTGCTATTCCTGTGGTGTCCCCCATGTTGCCTGACATGCAGCAGCTGCAGGATAATGCCCATCTGTTCAAGGTTCGTCCATCACTGGAGACCATGTTGGCAGGTGTGGGAGAATACATCTCACAACACTTTCCCAGGCAGAATATCATCCTCGTACACGATAATCAGCCTGGTGCTGCCCAGGTGGTTAGCAACTTCAGGGACTCCCTGTTGACCAACATCGCCATGGTCAACTATGTGCACGACAGCCTCAACCTTGCCAGGGTAGATGGCTATTACCTGGAAGGCACACTTGTGGGCAACAGAAAGACACGCGCCCTGGTCATCCCTGATGCCGGTGCGGTAAGATGGGTGTCACCCGACATGTTTGACCGGGAAGAGGCGCGGAGGGTGCCCAGGCCAGAAAACTTGACTGAAGTCATTTACAGAGATGAGGGCATGGAAGGGATCCTGAAAGCTATGCGACAGGACAAGAAAAACGTGTTAATCACCCTGATAGGGGGTGAGCCCTTTGTGTCGAACTACCTGCGTCAATTACATGAAAATAGGCGAAACTACCATATGAGCATCTTTGGAATACCTGAATGGGAAGATTATGCGAGCATAGAGATAGATTACCTGCAGAACCTGAACGTGCATTTCTTTAATGATGCCTTCCACGACTATCAGGATCCGCACATTGCTGATTTTGTGCGCAGGTATCGTGAGTTATTCCTGACTGAACCAGACCATGATGCTTTTCATGGAGCGCAAACCGCCTATTTCTTTTTTACCGCACTGGAGGCCTATGGAAAGGAGTTTACAAGATGTTTGCCACGGCTGAATCAACTGGGATATGACAGTCCTTTTTATTTTGTGCAGGTTGCAGGGAAGAAGCATGGTTGGGAAAACACGCATACAGCAATTTACCGCATTAAAAACTACCGATGGGTGGATGTCACCCGTCCCGTCACGATTGAACTTGCCTCAGAAGACTAATCTTTATCTTAAATCAACCACTTCAATGCCCGGATGATCTTCCGGCTGAAAAGTAAATTTTTGATCGCTGGTTTCTGGATCGGTCTCGATGACTTCTATGTCATAACGATATATGCCACCCTGGCGGTCATGCGCTTCTAAAAACACGATGCTGTTACTTTGCTCGCCGATGGCCACCCTGAACTTGTAAAAGGTCTGCGGTTGGTGTGGGACAAGGTCTATGATATGGATATCCTCATCATCATGGGGTTCCAGTCGTATCCAGCGCGCACGAAAGTCTTCATGAAAGTTATCCAGGACCGACACCGGACTTAATGCTTCTTCTGTATCTTCAGCGTAACTGATATGCACCTCGTTTACTTCTTCCAGGAAGGTCCAGGCTGTCTTTCCATCAGAAATCATGTGATACATTCCCTGCCTCAGGTGAAATTTGTCGCCGCTTGTCAGGATAAAGCCTTCTGCATGATCGTATTGTTCACGTTCTTCATTTTGCATGGTGTAAGAAAAGCTCATCCTGACGGCATCATGTGCTTTCAGGGCTTTACTGGCTTCAGTGAGGATGTCTTCTGCCTTTTCTTCATAGTGCCGGGGTTGAGCCAGCAGGATGCCGGATGAGATTATCAGCACAAGTGGCAGGAGATGGTTCCGGAGTAATGGCATATCGTGTGGCATTTTGAAATAACAGGTTCAGTTTTAAAGCAATCTGCGTTATATATTATCCTGGCGCAAAATTTGTTCCAAACTGGCTTCATCTTTAATTTTAACCTCACGGGCCTTGCTCCCCTCAAAAGGTCCTACAATGCCTGCTGATTCAAGCTGGTCAATGATCCTGCCTGCCCTGTTGTAGCCAAGCTTCAGCTTTCGCTGGATAAGAGATGTAGAACCTTGCTGTGTGCTAACCACCAGCCTGGCAGCATCCTCAAAAAAGTCATCCCGTTCTGCCGGATCCATAGTGTCGGATGCTGAAACGTCTTCCTCTACGTATTCAGGTAAATGAAAGGCATCCGGATAAGCACGTTGTGAGCCGATGAAGTCTGTCAGCCTTTCGATTTCGGGTGTGTCGATAAAGGCGCACTGAAGCCTGAGCAGGTCGCTGCCGGTGCTCAACAGCATATCCCCGCGCCCGATCAGCTGATCAGCACCTCCGCTGTCGAGGATGGTGCGTGAGTCGACTTTTGCTGTTACCCGGAAGGCAATGCGCGCGGGAAAGTTTGCCTTGATGGTGCCAGTAATGATGTTGACAGATGGTCTTTGCGTGGCAATGACCAGGTGGATGCCTACTGCCCTGGCCAGCTGTGCCAGCCTGGCGATGGGCAGCTCGATTTCTTTGCCGGCGGTCATGATCAGATCGGCAAACTCATCAATGAAAAGAATGATATATGGTAAAAACCGATGCCCCATGTTAGGGTTTAGCCTTCGCTGAATGAACTTGTTGTTGTACTCCTTGACGTTGCGTGCCTGGGCATCCTTAAGCAAATCGTAACGGTTGTCCATCTCTACACACAGGCTGTTAATGGTCCGGATTACCTCGCGTGTTTCAGTCACGATGGCTTCTTCGGCATCCGGCAGCTTCGCCAGGTAATGCCTTTCAATCTTACTGAACAGGTTGAGTTCAACCTTTTTGGGGTCTACCAGCACAAACTTGACATAGGCGGGATGCTTTTTATAGAGGATAGAGGTAAGGATGGCGTTTAGCCCCACGGATTTTCCTTGTCCGGTGGCACCAGCCATCAGCAGGTGGGGCATCTTGGCCAGATCAGCAATAAAAGTCTCATTGGCAATGGTCTTCCCCAGACCAATCGGCAGGTCAAAGCCGGAGTTTTGAAAACGCTCGCTGGCGAGGATGCTCTTCATCGACACGATCTCCGGCTGGCTGTTAGGCACTTCAATACCAATGGTTCCCTTGCCGGGAATGGGCGCAATGATGCGTATCCCCAATGCAGCGAGACTCAGTGCAATATCGTTTTCCAGGTTCTTTATTTTGGATATCCGAATGCCCGGGGCAGGAATGATTTCATATAGCGTAACCGTTGGTCCAACGGTGGCCTTGATCTTATCTATTTCAATAGAATAGTTCTTCAGGGTCTCAATGATGCGGTTTTTATTCTCCTCAAGCTCCTGTTTGTTCACATGAATGGTTCCGCTACCCCGGTCATCCAGTAAATGCAGAGAGGGTAACTTAAAACGCGGAAGATCAAGTGTGGGATCATACTCTCCAAGTTCAGCAATCTTTGACTCCTCACCGTTTCCATTGCCATAGGGGTCGTCCAGCTCACGATAGTCGCTGCCTGTGACCTTGTCGCTGGCCACTTCGATTTCCCAATCGGGATCTTCACCAGAAGGCTTTTTATCTATTTCTTCCAAGTCTGCATCAAGTTCCAATGTGGTGCCTGCTTCATGTTGCTCTTCCTGTTCAGCCTCTGCCTCCCCTGTGTGACTGTCCTGCTCTGTTTCCGTTGGTGGCGGTTTCTCCCCGGAGGGCCCGTCCGGAAAATCTTTTGCCTGCTCAGCATCGGGAGCCCAGATATTAGTCCCGTCATTTTCAGTCTGTCCTGTTTCTTGTGATGACCGGAGGAACGGTCCACCAAGAAATTCTCCTATTGCATGAAAGTTGGGGTCAAAACGGATAATGGCAGCTGCGGTCATCGCGAAGAATAACAAAAGTGCTGTGCCTGCCACGCCCAGCAGACCGCTCAAAAACCGGGATCCCTCATAACCGAATCCCCCGCCGAGAATCAGCAAATGGTCAGCCGGAATTACGAAACCTAAAAAGATGGATACCCACAACAAGAAAAAGACAGCATACCAGGTGTTTTTCCTAAGGGGAAGAAGGCGGTAGCCGGTAAGCATCCTGACTCCTGCAAGAAAAAGGATAAAGGGAACCAGGAATGATGCCACCCCGAACCATTTTTTGACAAAGAGGTGCGCCAAAACGGCACCCACCCTGCCCATCATATTGCTTACCTCAAGTGTATCATCTGTCAAAAACTCCCAATTAAATGTTTTGCCGTCCAGCCATATGTCGTCTTCCGTCCAGGTAAAGAGGTAAGATATAAAAGCCAGCAGTAAAAATACAGAAAAGATCAGGAAAAACAGCCCCAGGGTCTTTTTCAGGCGTTGGCTTCTGACAAATGCCTTCATGGACGATAAGGTGATCTCGCGGCCTTCCAGGTCATTGCCTGTGTGCTTACCCTGTTGCTTAAAGGTGTTTTTCTTATACTGATTGGATTTAGCTGGCATGTATGCAGGCTTGTTTGCTGAGAAATAAAACAAAAATACGAAAAAGGCAGGTTAAAAGCCCAAAGTTTTCAACATGGACTTATAGCTTTGCTCCTTGGCAAACAGCTTGGTATGGTATTCACCCTCATCGTCTTTGTCGATGATGACCAATTTGGGAGCAGGTATGAGACAATGCTGCAAGCCACCAAATCCTCCAAGGGTTTCCTGGTAGGCCCCGGTATGAAACATCCCGATATACTGGGTGTCCATTTCACTAACTTTAGGGAGGAATACGGCATTGGCATGAGTTTCTGCGTTATAGTAATCCTGGCTGTCACAGGTAAGTCCGCCCAGGTTTACTCGCTCATATTCTTTGTCCCAATTATTTAAGGCCAAAAGAATAAACCGCTGCTTGCTGGCCCAGATGTCAGGCAGGGTGGTCATAAAGCTGCTGTCAATCATATTCCAGCGCTCCCTGTCGTTCTGTTGTTTTTGATCCAAAATGGAATAGAGCACTGCACCGCTTTCTCCTACTGTAAAAGCACCAAACTCAGTGAAAATGTCGGGCTCCGGCACTTCATGCTGTGCACAGATCAGCTTTACTTGTCCGATGATCTCTTCGGTCATGTATTCATAATCATATTCGAATCCCAGAGAGTTTTTTACCGGAAAGCCGCCGCCAATATTCAGGCTGTCAAGTTCCGGACATATCTTCCTGAGCTCGCAATATACATTGACACATTTCGAGAGTTCGTTCCAGTAGTAGGCATTGTCCTTGATCCCAGTGTTAATAAAGAAGTGGAGCATTTTTAGCTCGAAACGGGAGTCATGCTGAATCTTTTCCTTATAATATGGCAGAACGTCCTTGTAGCTAATGCCCAGCCGTGAGGTGTAAAACTCAAACATCGGCTCCTCCTCAGCGGCAATGCGGATACCAAGCTTGCACTTCCTGTCTTTTCGGATAAGTGCGTCGTAGACCCTGATCTCTCCCTTGTTATCGATTACAGGAATGGTGTTGTCAAACCCGCTGTTGATCAGATCACTGATCTTTTCCATGTATAAGGGACGTTTGAAGCCATTGCACACGATGTACCTTGACTTATCTATCAGTCCCAGTTTGAGCAGCTCTTCTATGATATATATATCAAAAGCTGAAGAGGTTTCCAGATGGATATCATTCTTCAGTGCCTCTTCAAGAATAAAGCTGAAATGGGAGCTTTTTGTGCAATAGCAGTAATGATATGTTCCGTTGTAGTCAACCTTTGCCATTGCTACGTTAAAAAGCCGTTTTGCCTTTTGTATCTGTTGACTGACCTTTGGGAGATAGCTGATCTTTAATGGGGTGCCATATTGTTTCACCAGGTCCATCATGCAGATGTCATGGAAGTAAAGTTCGTGATCAACCACCTTGAACTCCTCCTGAGGAAAATCAAAGGTTTGCTCGATGAGGTCGATGTACTTGTTCTTCATGTGTAAACAAATTGGTGTGTTTCGGTCACATGAACCGAGCATTTGCGAGCTCGGCGAAGCCAAACTCGCCGTAAAATAATCATCTACTTTTATTTGTCTGAATTCACTGACAAATATAAAGTAAACGAATTTACCACAGAGATGGTATTGGAAATGTATTGGAATTATTTTTTCTTCCGCTTCTGCAGCTTTTTATATTGCAGGTATATTGCGGTGAGGAGTGCGCCGGCCCAGCCCAGAAGGGTAATGATGTCTGAAAAGGCGGGTGTGATTCTGATTCTCAGCAGTCTGTATAGGATGTATTGTACATAAGCAACTGGTAGTTCGGTTTCTCCCAGTTGGCTTAGTACATTCCAGTGCCAGTCGGTGAGCGGACAGTATCCGATTCCGTAGAATAAGCCCAGGATGAACCAGGAGGCACCGGTGAGCAATACCACGATAAGATGCAAAAGCCTTAGTGGACGAGGGATCCATCCAAACAGGACAAACAGGATCAGCATGGAGTGAAACACCACAAAAAAGATATCCAGTATATGCAGCAGCGTTTCCGACATCGGTGTTTACTTTTTCGGCCTGCTTTGATTTAATGATGCAAGCTTACTGGTGTGCTGAGAGAAATGCGCAATAAATGCGGCCATCATTTTGGTGAACTTATCTAATGGTGCGCAGGCTTTTATCAAAGCGGATATTCGCAGGGAACCCCTTGGTGGGCGACAGGGATAACCACACAAACATAGCCCTGCCTACAATGTGGTCTTCTGGGACAAAGCCCCAATACCTGCTGTCTTCCGAATTATGCCGGTAATCTCCCACCATCCAGTAGTAATCCATTTCAAAAGTGTAGCTAGTAGCCATTTCATCATTGATATAAATGGCATCGTCCTCAATGCGCAGGTCATGACCTTCATACACGCTGATGATTCTTTCATAGAGCGGGATGTTATGCATATTGATCTCCACGGTGGCCCCTTTTTCAGGGACATACAATGGCCCCATGTTGTCCTGGTTCCAGGGGTATGCACGATGGTGAGGGAAGATGTGCCGGTCACCTGCACTTTTTTGACTGATTCTTTTGTCCACATCAGTGATGCCTCTGACAGTTTCCAGACTTTCGGCCCTGTCGGCAGTCATCGCCATCAGGTAGACACCGGGTTGTTTTTCACCCCAGTCGGTAATGCCAAGCCTTTCCAGGCGCCCGGCAGACAATGGGTCATCGGATTTTACCCGATAAAAATGCTGTGCATCCGGAGGGTCGGGAAGGCGTGCATTGTTGATGTAAACCCGGGCATCCCGCAGCTCAAAAGTATCACCGGGAATGGCCAGGCATCGTTTGATGTAGTTTTCCCGTTTATCTACCGGCCTGTCGATGGGATCTGCCGGATGGTTGAACACCACCACGTCGTTATTGCCAATACTTCTAATTCCGGGGAAGCGATAGTGTGGCAATTGTATCCACGTTAAATAAGCTTTGGCATTGTCAGTTAGTGGCAGGGTGTGGTGAGTAAAAGGAAATGCGATGGGTGTATGGGGTACGCGTGGGCCGTAACTCAGCTTACTTACAAAGAGGTAATCACCAACCAGCAACGAGCTCTCCATCGAAGAGGTTGGTATCGTATAGGCTTCCAGCATAAAAGCACGAATGACAGAAGCGGCTATGACAGCAAAAATGATGGCGTCGGCCCATTCTCTGGCCGCTGACTTTTTGATCACCGGAAGCTTGCTGGGATGAGTATATTCCTGTTTTTTGGAAAACCCCAGCCAGGGAAGGTAAACGAAAGGTAACAAGACACCCAATGCCTGCTCCCCAAGCCCGTCTTTGCGGAAGCATTTCAGTGTTTCGACCACCATCAGCAACACGGTGAACACATTAATGAATGGAAGCAGAATAAAGATAAACCACCAGAGTGGCTTATCAATCACCTTGAGCCAGATATAGAAGTTAAATAATGGGATCAGGGCCTGCCATCCTTTATAACCGGCTTTTTCAAAGATCTTCCAGAGGCCTGCCACGGCGGCCAGCAAGGACAATATAAACAGCAACATGTATACCATGATCAGTCGTTTTTAGATGTTTAATAAGTGTTTCATTCCAAACACACCACGTTTATCATGCACCCATTCAGCCGCAAGTACGGCACCTTCTGCAAAGCCACTGCGGTTGTGTGCAGTATGTTTGATTTCAATGCTGTCAATCAAAGAATGATAAGTAACCACATGGGTTCCTGTAATGTGATCAATCCGGTGCGATTTGATGGGTAAGGTGTTTTCCGGCAGGTGTTCGTCAGCATTGCCCCATCTGCTGAGATTGTCACGCTGGCTGATGATGTCTTTTGCCAGTGTGATGGCCGTGCCGCTGGGGGCATCAAGCTTTTG
>PWNO01000156.1 GCA_003557765.1 Bacteroidales bacterium | reverse complement strand
TCGAGCGGTATGCCGGTCATTCCCATGATGCCAAACAGAATGATCAGGGTGATCCCGATCGGAACAATGGCGATCAACCCTTTTCTGAATGATCCGAGAAGCATGCTTACCATGATGATCACCAGAATGGTGGCAATGATCAGGCTGTAGGCCTGACTACTGATGATGCTTTCGTCCAGTCGTTTCAGCATCACAGGGATGCCTGTAAAAGCCACCTGGTGTTGTTCCGTGCTGTGGGTCTTTACCCATTGGTCAAAACTGTTTTCTATTTCGCGAAGCACATCCAGCTCCACGGAGGAAACGTAGGTCTGGATCAACCCTTCGGAGAGGTCGGGACTGACCAGCTGGTCCATGATCTCCTGGCCATCCAGCAAAAACCAAAGCTGAATGATCTTAATGGGATCATCAGGTATTACTTCTCCTTCACCCATCACATCATTCATCTGTTTGATCAGGTCAGCAACAGACTGGCTGTAAGGGATATATTTAAACTCTGTCATGAAATCCTGGGTTCCTTCCATCAGGTTCAGCACATCAGGGGCCTGCACATCCCCCGTAATGGAGACATACAGCGGATTGCTGCCGTGGAATTTTTCCGTTAAAAGGTTTTCTCCCTGTCGCACTAAGTTGTCTTTCTTGAAATAGTCAACCAGGTCCACACGCCTTTCAATTTGTGTGATGCCAATTACACTTGCAATAATCAGGACAAGCCAGACAGCCAATAAGGTTTTTTTATGATACAATACAATGCCTGAAAGAAATTCCGGTGCGCGGTCGAAGAAGTTGTTTCGCACCGGTTTCTCAAGTTTCTTTTCCTTTTGTTTGAAAAGGGCCAGTATGGCCGGAATGAAGGTGATAGACAAAACCATGGAAAAGAGGATCCCAATGGCGGAAAAAATACCAAACTCGCGTATCATTAACAGGTAGGAGCCGGCAATAAAGGAAAGAAATCCGAGGATTGTGGTGACGGCGGCCAGGAATACAGGCGTGATAATGTAACTGACAGCCCTTTGCAAAGCATTTTCGGGGTTTTGCTGATTTTCTGCAACCACTGTATTCACTACATGGATGGCATAGGCACTTCCCACTGCAAGCAATATCACCGGAATGATGTTGGTCAGCATGGTGAGCTCAAAGCCAAGTAAGGCAATCAATCCCATTGTCCAGACTATGGCAATCAAAACAGTTGCCATCGGAAGAAGCACCCCGCGCATTCTCCTGAATCCGGCCAGCAGTAACAGGCTGATCACCAGGAAAGCAAACGGAATGATGTTCCTGATGTCTCGCAGAATGATGCTGGATAGCTCATACAGCGTATGGGGCATGCCACCGTAGTGGATCATCTCCTGGTAGGGCAGTCCTGACAGTTTTTCCCGGATTTCTCCAACCACATCAGCGTGGTTGGAGCCGTTTCGGATCTTTGCGGCAATCAGCGTGGCTGTGGCATCTTCCGAAACAAGGTTTCCGCGGTACATCTCCTTTGAAAGCGTGTATGCCTTGAGGGAATCCAGTATTTCCGGGTCTGATGGGATGTCGAACTCGTCAATAAGCCTTCCGATCTCAATGCCGAAATCAGACCCGCGAATGTTAATCACGTTGGTCAGGCTGGTCACATAACCGATCCCCTCAACACTTCGAATGCTGTCGGTGACTTCCTTTACTTTGTGCAGCATCTCCTCTTCAAAAACGTTGCTTCCCGACAGTCCGACAATAACGGTTGAATTGCCGCCAAATGCATCACCAATCCGATTGAAAAGCATCGCAGAAGGGTCATCGTCGGGCAAGTAGCTTAAAACGTCGGCATTTACCCTTAGGTCCTTCATGAAATAAGCCATCATCAGCGTCATGATCAGGATCACGGACAGCACAGCATACTTAAACCTAATGATCTGTTGGGCGTATTTCATTGTTTTTTTATTGATGATGAACCGGTCCTTTTTTTGATCCCTTCATATAGCAGGTCGATCAGCGGATTGATCAGCCTGTTGTGGTCGTAATCGCTGCGTCCCAGGAAGATGGGGAGTTCAAACCCTTTGGCTGCCAGCACAATCGCCTCTGACACCAGGAATGTGTCGGCGATGTCAAATTCACCTAATGCATTCCCCTCGTCAAGGATTGCCTTAAGCATTTCAAACTCCATCCGGTCATATTCCTTGCGGATATCTTCCATGTAGTTGATGTCACTGACTATATCGCGGCGCAGGGCATCGTAATATATGGTGAGCTCACGGAGGTCATTCATACGTGTTTGCATGTATTGGCGCAACTTCTCTTTCTGAGAGATCTCCTGTTTTATAAGGTTGCGCAATTTGTCGGCCAGCTTTTGAATTTCGGTGTCAATTACAGCCCGGAAAACCTCCTCTTTCCCCGAAAAATGGGTGTAAATGGTCCGCCGCCCCTTGCGCGATGCCGTGGCAATGTCGCCCATCGATGCCTTGTTGAAACCAAAACGTTCAAACACCTTTCGGGCCGCCCTGATGATCTGCTCTTTGCTTGTCATGTCAATCATTTTATGCACATATGCACAAAAGTAGTCTAAATGTGTATAAAATGCAAAAAAACCCCACAAAAAAATTATATTTGTCCAATCTAAACATCCTGTTTTGTGTGCTTCGTCCACGCTCATTTTTTAAAACTTTAATTATCAGCCGATAAGGATTTTTGCGCCAAGATGCATTTCGCCATTCTTCTTCCGCATTTGATGGATCTGCGTTCAAAATCAAGGCATCTTCAATTGAAGAGGCATCAGCAAGCAGGCCGCGAGCACAGCCGAAAGCATATTGAAACGATCTCTGCACATGGTGCTGTGCGGTTCGGCCTGCGCGTATTGAAGATGCCGTAGATTTTAGCAGATGCATCAGAAGC
>PWNO01000293.1 GCA_003557765.1 Bacteroidales bacterium | reverse complement strand
TTAAATGTGTCAGTTGTCAACATTTTAACACGATGAACACGACAAAAATGAAAAATTAAATTTGGTTTTCAACATAGAAGTAAGAAGTAGGAAGTAAGTAGTAAGAAGTAGGAAGTAGGAAGTAGGAAGTAGGAAGTAAGTAGTAAGAAGTAGGGTAGCGCGTAGCGCATGGGTTGTGGGGGAAAACGCAGGGAGAAGGAAGAAAGTTTAGCAAATATGCCGGTAAATCCGGTGTTTCAATAAAAAATAGCGAGTTATGCGACCAGATTTTAAAAAAGTCTCTTTGGATACAAAAAAGCCGCAGGCGGGAGAATATCGAGCCTGGGAAAAGGAGCAGCAGGTAAAAAAAGACTGGCAGACTGCAGAAAAGATTGATGTCAAGCCGGTGTATGGTCCCGATGACCTGGAGAGGATGGAACACCTCAATTATGCTGCCGGATTACCGCCCTATCTTCGAGGACCTTACAGCACCATGTATGTGATGCGGCCCTGGACAGTGCGGCAATATGCCGGTTTTTCAACGGCCGAAGAATCCAATGCCTTTTATCGTCGCAACCTGGCTGCCGGTCAGAAAGGCCTTTCTGTGGCTTTTGACCTTGCGACTCACCGCGGCTACGACTCTGATCACGAAAGGGTGATCGGTGACGTGGGGAAGGCTGGTGTGGCCATCGACTCCATCCTCGACATGAAGATTCTTTTCGATGACATCCCGCTCGATAAGATGTCCGTGTCGATGACAATGAATGGTGCCGTGTTGCCCGTCATGGCTTTCTACATCGTGGCTGCTGAAGAGCAGGGCGTGCCGATGGAGAAGCTGAGCGGCACCATCCAAAACGACATCCTGAAGGAGTTCATGGTACGCAACACTTACATCTATCCGCCGTTGCCGTCGATGAAGATTATTGCTGATATCTTTGAGTTTACCTCGAAAAACATGCCGCGGTTCAACTCCATCTCCATCAGCGGTTATCATATGCAGGAAGCCGGGGCCACCTGCGACATCGAGTTGGCCTATACCCTGGCCGACGGACTGGAATACCTGCGTACCGGTGTGGATGCCGGCATGGACATCGATGCATTTGCGCCGCGACTCTCTTTCTTCTGGGCGATTGGCATGAACCATTTCATGGAGATCGCCAAGATGCGAGCTGCCAGGATGCTCTGGGCCAAGCTGGTCAAACAGTTTAACCCCAAAAACCCGAAGTCTCTGGCCTTGCGTACGCACTCGCAAACTTCAGGCTGGAGCCTAACGGAACAGGACCCCTACAACAATGTGACCCGCACCTGTATCGAGGCGATGGGCGCCGTGCTCGGCCACACCCAGTCGCTCCATACCAACGCGTTGGATGAGGCGATTGCCCTTCCAACCGACTTTTCTGCGCGTATTGCCCGGAACACCCAGCTATATATTAACGAGGAAACCAAGGTGACCAAGGCGATAGACCCCTGGGCTGGATCATACTATGTGGAGGCGCTTACCCACGAGATTGCGCATCGTGCCTGGGATCACATCCAGGAGATCGAAGGGTTGGGAGGCATGGCCAAGGCCATCGAGACCGGCGTGCCCAAAATGCGCATCGAAGAGGCTGCAGCTCGCAAACAGGCACGTATTGACAGCGGCAAGGATGTGATCGTAGGCGTGAACAAATACCGCCGGGAACAAGAGGACCCGATTGACATTTTGGATGTGGACAATACGGCCGTGCGTGCATCACAGATCAAGCGACTGGAAAAGTTGCGTGCCGAACGCAACGAGGAAGAGGTACAACAAGCCCTGGAAGCCATTACCAAAGCCTGCGAAACCGGGGAAGGCAACCTGTTGGCCCTTTCCGTTGAAGCTGCCCGCAAGCGGGCAAGCCTGGGAGAGATCTCCCTCGCGTGTGAAAAGACCTATGGCCGTTATCAGGCCGTGATCCGTTCAATATCAGGAGTGTATTCTATGGAAATCGACAACAATGACAGCTTTCAAAAGGCCCGGGTCATGGCCGACGACTTTGCCAAGGTAGAAGGTCGCCGCCCGCGCATCATGATTGCCAAAATGGGCCAGGATGGCCACGACAGGGGCGCCAAGGTGGTGGCGACCGCCTATGCCGACATCGGATTCGATGTGGATATGGGTCCGCTCTTCCAGACACCGAAAGAAGCTGCCCGCCAAGCCGTGGAAAACGACGTGCACGTCGTTGGCGTATCCAGCCTGGCGGCAGGCCACAAAGTACTGGCACCACAGATTATTGAGGAACTGAAAAAGCTGGGCCGCGACGACATCATGGTGATCGTCGGTGGCGTCATTCCCCCGCAAGATTATCAGTTTCTCTACGATGCTGGCGTGATGGGCGTCTTTGGTCCGGGAACGGTGATCGCAGAGGCCGCTGTCAAAATGTTGTCCATCTTGCTCGAATCCCGCAAACAATAAGGCTAAGGTTGAGGTTAAGATTATTGATGAGGGGGTCGCTGTGTGATGGGGTTTGAGGCTTGTAGTTTGAAACTCAGAAAACGCTTGAACTTTTGCAATAAACACGAATAAAATTTAACAACCCGTTGAAAATTATACACACATGAACAAACTATTCATTCTATTGCTTTCCATCAGCATGCTGATGGTAGCCTGTCGCTCACAAGACATGGTTCCTGCAGAACCACCACCTGTTCCTGAAGAAGAAACTATCCCTGAACCGGTCACTGAACCTGAACCAGCAGACATAAGGGTTGTTGAAGAAAGCTTCACATTCGAAAGGGAAGAAGATCAGGCCACCCAGGACGACAACACCTATTTTGTGATCGTGGGAAGCTTCATCGAAAGAAGTAACGCAGAAAACTTCATGGTCACCTTGCGGGGTCAGAACTTCAGTCCAACCATCTTGCTCTCAGAGACCGGGTTTAATCGCGTCTCCGTAGACTCATACCAGGAAGAGGCCCCCGCCCGCAGGCGCATTGCGCATATCAGAAGAAACTACCCTGAATACCATGATGTCTGGTTGTTGATCCGGGCGGACTAAGTGGCTGTTCGCTGGAAGCTGGGAGCAGGTAGTAAGAAGGCAGTAAGCAGTAAGCAGGAAGCAGGCTGTTGGCTTTTATCTTTTGGCAAGAAAGTATAGGAGTTAGTGGGTTAAGGAGTTAAAGGCTTATGGGGTTAAAGGCACAACTCACTGCAAACCCGTACTTTTAGACCTTTAGACCTTTCGACCTTTGGACTTTTTGTCCTTTTGTCTTTTATAAAAAACTTATGAAGATATTGATCAGAAACATCAAAGCATTGCTGCAGATCGATCCTGACAAACGCATTTGGGTTGCGGGAAAAGAGATGGCAACACTTCCATTACAGGAAAATGCCTATTTGTTTGTTGACGAAGGTGTCATCAAGGGCTATGGCAGCATGAGCGACTTTGCGGAGAGTGATTTTGTGAAGTTTTCGGGGCGTGATGATGTCCACGAGTTAGATGCCACCGGCAGGATGGTGATGCCAGCCTTTTGTGATTCGCACACCCACATTGTGTATGATGGCAGCCGCGAGATCGAATACATTGACAAGATCCGCGGACTAAGTTACGAGGAGATCGCCAAGCGGGGCGGTGGCATCCTGAACTCAGCTCAGAGGATGCAGGAAGCCAGTGAGCTGCAGTTGGTTGAACAGGCGCTTGAAAGACTTGAGGAAGTGCAGGCTTTGGGTACCGGAGCCGTGGAGATCAAAAGCGGTTACGGACTCACCACCGAGAGTGAGTTGAAGATGCTACGGGTTATCCGAAAGCTCAAAGAGCTGAGTTCCATCACCATCAAATCTACCTTCCTGGGCGCACACGCTGTGCCGGCGGAATATAAGCAGCGGCAGGGCGACTATGTGGATTTGATCATCGAAGAGATGATCCCCAGGGTGGCAGGCGAAGAGTTGGCCGACTACATCGACGTGTTCTGTGACCGCGGGTTTTTTACGGTGGAAGAAACAGATCGCATGCTGATGGCGGGGATGAAACATGGGTTGAAGCCCAAACTGCACGCTAACGAGCTCGACTACTCGGGAGGCATCCAGGTGGGCGTCAAGTACGACGCACTTTCTGTAGACCACCTGGAGTTTACCGGTGAGGAGGAGATCAGGGCGCTGAAAGGCAGCAACACCATGCCCACCCTGTTGCCAGGCGCTGCTTTTTTCCTGGAGATGGTATGGCCGCCCGCCCGCAAAATGATCGACAGTGGGTTGCCTGTGGCCATGGCCAGTGACTACAACCCTGGCTCTTCCCCGTCAGGAAACATGCAGTTTGTGATGTCGCTTGGCAGCATCAAGATGAAGATGCTTCCGGAGGAAGTGATCCACGCTGTGACCTTGAATGGTGCGTATGCCATGGGCGTGCAGGATGAGCTGGGAAGCATAGCCCTCGGCAAGAAGGCCAACCTGATTATCACCAAACGCATTCCTACCTATGCCTTTTTACCTTATGCTTACGGAAGCAATAAAGTGGAACAGGTGATCCTCAACGGGAAGATATAACCAGCAGATGCAAAAGAACCCTTTTATTGCCAAAACACTGACCGGGCTTGAGCCTGTGCTTGCAGATGAGTTGCGTGCGCTTGGTGCTGAGGATGTCAGCATCTTGCGGCGGGCGGCCTCCTTTTCCGGAGACCAGGCCCTGCTTTACCAGGCTAACATCTGGCTGCGCACCGCCGTGAGCATCCTCAAACCACTGACCTCCTTCAGCTTTGAAAACAAAGACGACTACTATGCGCAAATGAAAGAGGTGGCTTGGCCGGAACTCTTTGCCCCGGAAAAGACCATCTCCGTGATTGCCACTGCCTACGACTCCGAAGTGTTTAACAACACCATGTTTCTGGCACAGCTCAGCAAGGATGCCATCGTAGACCGTTTCCAGGAAGTACACGGACGGCGCCCGAATGTGGATACAGCTGCGGCTAATGTGCGTATCGTGGTGAGTGTCAATGCAGACCAATGCAAGGTTTCCCTGGACAGCAGCGGCGACGCGTTGTTTAAGCGTGGCTATCGCCGCAGCGGTGGCCGAGCCCCCATCAACGAAGTGCTGGCTGCCGGACTGATCAAGCTTTCCGGCTGGGACATGGAAAGTCCCTTCCTGGACCCGATGTGTGGCAGTGGCACCTTTTCGATCGAGGCGGCCATGATGGCTGCCCGCATTGCCCCGGGAGCCGACCGCCGGGAATTTGGCTTTGCGCATTGGAACGACTACAGCCCGAAGCTCTTCGAGGAGCTCCGGACCAAGGCAAGGGAGGCGCAGCAAGCCCTGAAGGTCCCCGTGATCGCCAGCGACATCAAAGGCATGATGCTCGACCTCACCAGGCAAAACCTGATGAATGCCGGACTGCTTGGCAGCATCCAGGTAAAAAAACAGGACTTCTTTTCCTACCATCCCAAAGAAAAATCAGGCTGGGTGATGCTGAACCCGCCATACGGGCACCGTATGACTGCGCGCGACACCCGGGCGTTGTACATTCACATCGGCGACATCCTTAAAAATCGTTTCCAGGGCTATACGGCAGGCGTGATCAGTGCCGACCTGAACGCCATGAAGCACCTCGGGCTCAAACCCAGACGTAAGTTCCAGGTATACAACGGCCCGCTTAAAGCCGCCTATAACATTTATGAACTCTTCGGCGGCTCGCATAAGGCGCATCGCAAACGCACTTCCTCTTCCTGATTTTGCTTATTTTTGCAAGCACTAATTATTGATATGCAACAGAATAAATCCATTTGTCAATGCTTATTTCCTATAGCTGGTTAAAGAACTATGTGGACACCGATATGTCGCCCGAAGCGCTGTCGCAGCTACTTACCGACAGCGGACTTGAAGTGGAATCACTGGAGCAGTATGAGTCTGTAAAAGGAGGCCTGCAGGGCGTGGTGACTGGCAAAGTCGTAACCTGTGAGTCGCATCCCAATGCCGACAAACTAAGCCTGACTGCCGTCGACGTAGGTGGCGACAGGCACCTGCCTATCGTATGTGGTGCACCCAATGTGGCTGCCGGCCAGATGGTCGTGGTGGCTCTGCCCGGAAGCACGCTATACACCGCTAAAGGCGAGTTTCCCATAAAAAAAGCAAAGATCCGCGGCGAAGTCTCGGAGGGCATGATATGTGCCGAAGACGAACTGGGGCTGGGCGACTCGCACGAAGGCATCATGGTGCTGCCCGAAGGCACACCGGTGGGGATGCCCGCAGCGGAATTCTTCCAGGTAACCAGCGACTGGGTGTATGAGATTGGCCTGACGCCCAACCGGATTGATGGTGCTTCCCACATTGGAGCGGCAAGGGATGTGGCAGCCGTGTTGTCACACCAAAACCAGCAGAAGAATCCCGTGCTTTGGCCGGACGTGTCCGGCTTCAAGGCCGACAACAATGACCTGCTGATTCCTGTGACCATCGAAGACCCGAAAGCGTGCCCGCGATACAGCAGCCTGACTCTCTCAGGTCTGACTGTTCAGGAGTCGCCGCAGTGGCTGAAGGATAAACTGATGGCCGTCGGTCAAAAACCCATCAATAACGTGGTCGACATCACCAACTTCGTGTTGCAGGAGATGGGACAACCCCTGCATGCTTTTGATGTGGACGCCATTACAGGGAACCAGGTAGTCGTGAGGAAGTCAACTGCCGGCACCGTTTTTGAAACCCTGGATGAAGAGAAATTGGAGCTGACAGGGGAAGACCTGATGATTTGCAATGTGAAAGATCCCATGTGCATGGCTGGCATTTATGGGGGTATCGGGTCTGGTGTGACAGAAAAAACCACACGGGTATTCCTGGAAAGCGCCTGTTTCGACCCGGTTACCATCCGCAAGTCGTCTAAACACCACGGACTGAAGACCGAGGCATCTTTCCGCTTTGAAAGAGGTGCCGACCCCGAGATTACCATTTATGCGCTAAAGCGTGCGGCCATGCTGATCAAAGAGGTGGCGGGTGGCGAGATTACCTCTGATGTGCAGGACGTCTATCCCGAAGAGATCTTGCCAGTGAAAATCGACCTGAACCACGACAGGGTGTGTACCCTCATCGGCAAGGATATCCCGGTGGCAGAGATCAAACACATTTTGGAAAGCCTTGATTTTCAGATTATCCATGAGGAAGGACAGGAGATGTGTGTGGCCGTGCCCACCTACAGGGTGGATGTGACGCGCGAAGCGGATGTAGTGGAAGAATTGCTTCGCATTTATGGATACAACAATGTGGAAGTTCCTGGTAAAATGGCCACTTCGCTGGTTGCCTCGCCTTCTCCCGACAAAGAGGCCTGGCAGAACGCCATAGCAGACCTGCTGTCGGCCAGGGGCTTCTATGAGATCATGAACAACTCGCTGACCAAAGGGGTGTATTATGAAAGCGTTGGTTTTGACCCTGCCCGCTCTGTACCGATTGTCAACCCACTAAGCCAGGACCTGAATGTGATGCGCCAAAGCCTTGTATTCGGTGCTCTGGAAACCATTGCGTACAACAAAAACCGCAAGGTACAACACATGCGCCTGTATGAGTTTGGCAAAATATATGGCAAAAAGCCAGTGCCAGCCGGGGGCAAAGCCCATGATGCTTACCAGGAACGCCTCGTTCTTGGCCTCTTCCTGACAGGAAACCGGCAGGAGGAGACCTGGTACGAAGACGAACAGCCAGTGGGCTTCTTTGATTTGAAAAATGCGGCAATTGCCGTGTTCCGGCGCTTCGGGTTGAAAGAAACGGATCTGCAGCTCAAGGAGATTGCAGATCAGGCCCATTTTGCCTATGGCATGGACATCTACCACGGGAAGCTTTACCTGGGCCGTATGGGGCTGCTGGCCCGGGACATGGTCAAGACCTTTGACCTGGATGATGATGTCTTTTATGGGGTGATCGAATGGGATGCCCTGGTGACACAACAGGGCGTTAGTGAAGTAACATATGAAGAAGTGCCCCGGTTCCCGGCCATGCGCCGCGACTTTGCCCTGCTGTTGGACAAAGAGGTGCCTTTTGCCGAGTTGCAAAGGCTGGCATTTGCGGCGGAAAAGAAAATCCTGCAGGAAGTCAGCCTGTTTGATGTGTTCGAAGACCGCAAAAAGTTGGGTGAAGGGAAAAAGAGTTATGCTGTGCGGTTTATCTTCCAACACCCTGAGCGCACGCTCAAAGACAAAGAGGTGGACAAGGTAATGGAAAAACTTGCCAAGACCTATGAGAAACAGTTGGATGCCGTGATCCGGTAAAGTACCCGGAAAAGTAATTGTGGTGCCGGGGGAGATTGTGAATGTGGTCATCTGGTAAGGGCTCTGGGAGACGGGAGCATGAAGGAAGAAGCAGGCAGTAAGCAGCAAGAAGGCTGAGCGGCAGCGAAGTCCCGAGCTGCAAGTCCCGAGAGTGTAGCGATTCGGGATTAAGGTTAAGATTGAGGTTGAATCCAAAGGCTTCATTCACCCCAAGGCCCTGATCTATTCCCCACCCGGAGGTTGGTCCATCTTTTTCCACATATTCTGCAGTGGGATGAGCGAGGCGACCATGCCGATGCAGAATACGGTGGCGCCGACAAGCAGGAGGTCAGGCATCTGCACATCTACCGGGTAAGCATCTACGATAAAGGTCCCTTCTGCGTAAAGGGCAACAAGCCCAAAGCGCATTTGCAACCACGACACCAGGCCTCCAAGGAATATCCCGCCAAGGGCCCCGGCCATGCTGATCAGGCACCCTTCAGCCAGAAAGATGCGTTTGACCAGCTTCCGGGATGCGCCCATGCTTCGGAGCACTGAAATGTCGCGACGTTTTTCGATGACCAGCATGGTAAGCGATCCGACCACATTGAAACTGGCAATGACCAGGATAAAGCTGAGAATGAAAAAGATGGCCCATTTTTCTGAACGCATTACGCGGTAGAGAAACTCTTGTTGCTGCAGGCGGTTTCTCACCTGAAACTTCGGGCCGACGAGCTGTTGCAGCTGCTCCTGTATCCTGTTGTGGTTATATCCTTCATCGATGCGGATCACCAGTGAACTGATTTCGTTTTCATACTCAAGCAGGCGGCGCATCAGCCGGATCGGGGCGAGCACATATTCTGTATCATATTCCGACTGAACGGCAAATATGCCACTGGCATAATTGCTTGAACTGTTGAACGCCCGACCCGGGTGGAGTCCTGCCGTGCGTCCGCGCCGGGGGATATATACATCTATGGGGTTCAGGTAGTCGTGAATGCTTGCATTGACAATCCATGCCACCCCCTGTCCCGGCAAAAGGTAATCCCGGCCATTGTCGCGAAGGAGATACTCACCCTGCACCAGCAAGGTGTCGATTCCCGTGATGTGTTCATAAGCTGGTCCTACGCCCCGTATCCTCACCAAGTGCTGCCTGTCGCGGTATGTGATCATCGCAGCCTCTTCGAGCACCTCACTGTAGTGGATGACCCCGGGGATGTGCTTGATCTCTTCGACTGGCAACTCGTCCGGAGAAAATGTTTTTCCCTCCACCAGGCTGATCTCCATGTCGGGATGAAAGGCATGGAAAAGCGACAGGATGAGCTTTTCAAACCCATTGAATACTGACAGGACGATTACCAGGGCCATGGTGCCCACGGCAACCCCTACTACCGACACCATCGTCAGGATGTTGATGGCGTTGTGCCGCTTTTTGGCAAAGAGATAACGCCAGGCGATATACAGGGGGAAGTGCTTCATTATTGATTATAGAATGCGGATGTGATAAGATACGATAAAAAGTCAAATTGTCAAAACGGCGAAATTTCCCGGCTAGCTTTTCCACGCCTTTACCATCAGCCCGGTGCCGCTTTTGTGCCTGCCCTGCAAATCGGCCAGGTTAAGCAGGAGCACCAGGGGCATCGTCAACAGGTAATACAAAGGCAAAACGAACAACAGGGCTTTGGATTTTCCAAGCCAGAGGATAGGATATTTCATCGAGATGCGCCAGGCCAGGCCGCCGGGTTTCCCATAGGTATAGTGGCTCTCGACCTGGTCGAATCCAGCTGCAAGCAGCTTATGGCGAATCTCCTTTTTGCCGTAGCCATCCCGCACGTGCTCTTCAATGAAGGACTGGTCTTCCTGATGGTGCACATCGCTGCCCCCCTGGTCTGAGGGGGTGCTGATAAGGAGCAACCCACCGGGCCTGAGGGATTTACAGAAGTTGCGTAACGCCTTTTCATCTGCTTCGATGTGTTCCATCACATCTACCGAAAGAATCAGGTCATAAGCTTCAGGGGCTACATGTTCGGTGAGGTCTTTGACCATGAACCGGACATCCTCCCTGCCGGCCTGCTTGAAAAACTGCTGACATTCGCTCACTTCATCCGCTTTGATGTCGATGGCAGTGATCTGCCAATGTTTATTTTTGCGGGCCATATGCCAGGTGTACTGGCCAAAACCGCTGCCGGCATCCAGGACGTGCACCGGGCCTGAGCCTTTTATGCGGCTGAACTGGCGCAACGCCTTGTGGATGTGCCAAGTGCGTAACAACAGGATGTCCAGCAGGCGATAAAACAGCCTGCGGGTCCACGGCCTGTAGTTGAACAGTTTGCCCAGGTGCCGTTTGATGGGGTCGTATTGCATGTGAGGGGGCCCTATTGGTTCAGCAGCTTATCAATGTTGTCGATGTAATCCAGGCTGTCGTCCACAAAAAATCGGAGCTCAGGAACCTGCCGCAACTGATTTTTAACTCTGAAGCCCAAATACTTGCGGATCTCACCGCCCTTCATCTCCACCTTTCTGATCACCTCACTGGCATCCTTTCCGAAAATGCTCAGATACACCTTGGCAATGGAGAGGTCTGCGGTGACATACACCTTGGTGACGGTGATCATTGCACCGGGAAACCATTCCCTGCCTGACTGCTGCAGAATTTCGCCAATATCCTTCTGAATAAGACGACTGACCCGTTGTTGACGTTGTGTTTCCATACCACGCAAAGGTACGGATTTTTAAGGATTGTCAAGCCTTGTGCGCGAGGGATGAGTCTCTGCTGAAGCAAAAAAGACCTGTTTTTTTGGATCGTTGATCGAAAAATTGTAACTTTCGTTATTGTTCATAAACCAAAACCCATCATCCCATGAGTACACCGGAATTTTCTTACCAGGATCCTTTTCCCTTAAGTGAAGACAAAACCGATTATTATTTGCTTACCAGGGAACATGTTTCACTAGACACTTTTCAGGGACAACCCGTATTGCGAGTTGACCCGGAGGGGCTGACCAAGATGGCACATGTGGCCTTGCGTGACGTCTCGTTTATGCTTCGGGCGGACCATCTCAGGCAGGTGGCAGATATCCTGAACGACGATGAAGCCAGCGAGAACGACAAATACGTGGCGCTCACCATGCTGCGCAACGCAGAGATCTCTGCCAAAGGACAGCTCCCTTTTTGTCAGGATACCGGAACAGCTACCATCATGGGCAAGAAGGGGCAGCAGGTATGGACAGGTGGCGGTGATGCAGAGGCCTTGTCGAAAGGCGTTTACAAAGTCTATACCGAAGAAAGCCTGCGTTACTCGCAGACCATTCCGCTGGACATGTACAAGGAGAAGAATTCCGGCACCAACCTGCCTGCACAGATCGACATTTCGGCAGTGGATGGCGACGAATACCACTTTTTGCTTATGGCCAAGGGTGGTGGATCTGCCAATAAAACGGCGCTCTATCAGCAAACCAAGGCCTTGCTTAACCCGGAAAAGCTTGAAGCTTTCCTCGTAGACAAGTTGAAGTCGCTTGGCACGGCTGCCTGCCCGCCCTATCATGTCGCATTTGTCGTAGGTGGCACCTCGGCCGAGTCTACGCTCAAGACTGTCAAGCTGGCTTCTGCCAAGTACCTTGACGACCTGCCTGATGTGGGCAATGAGGGTGGCAGGGCCTTTCGCGACAGGGAAATGGAGGAAAAGGTGCTGAACGCTGCTTATAATCTGGGCATAGGTGCGCAATTTGGCGGCAAGTATTTTGCTTTGGATATCCGGGTGATCCGCCTGCCCCGCCACGGTGCCTCCTGCCCGGTCGGCATGGGTGTGTCGTGCGCCGCAGACCGTAATATCAAAACCAAAATTAACAAAGATGGCATTTGGGTAGAGAAGCTTGAAAACGACCCCGCCAAGTACATCCCAGAGGCTTATCGCGAAAAGGACGATACGGCCGGCGCCGTGGCGATTGACTTGGAACAGCCGATGGAAGAGATCCTCGCCGAACTCTCGAAGCACCCGGTTGGCACCCGGTTATCTTTGAACGGTACCATCATTGTGGGACGGGATATCGCACACGCCAAGCTCAAGGAACGCCTGGATGCCGGCGAAGACTTACCTGACTATATTAAAGATCACCCCATCTATTATGCAGGGCCGGCCAAGACCCCGGAAGGCATGCCATCCGGATCGTTTGGCCCGACCACCGCAGGGCGCATGGACTCTTATGTGGATCTCTTTCAGCATCATGGTGGAAGCAAGGTGATGATTGCAAAGGGAAACCGGAGTCAGGCGGTCACCGATGCGTGTGAAAAGCATGGTGGCTTTTACCTGGGCAGCATCGGAGGGCCGGCTGCCATCCTGGCCCAGGAAAACATCAAGGATGTTGAGCTGCTCGAATACCCTGAACTGGGGATGGAAGCCATCTACCGCATCCGTGTGGAGGAATTTCCAGCCTTCATCCTGGTCGACGACAAAGGCAATGACTTTTATGCCATGAAATGAGCCATGCCAGGATTTTTTGACACTCAGGGGGATGATGATTGTCACGGGGGTGTTGGACTAAGTTACCTGATTGTGCCGGTGTCGCTCAGATTAAACAAAACCCAGTATTTGCTCCTTTAATAATAAAACACGCTTTATCCTTAAACACTGGTGTTTTGTGAAATCAAACGAAAACCTTATGTACAGAACCGAATTGGACACCCTGGGTCCGGTAGAAGTTCCTGCAGACAAATACTGGGGCCCGCAGACACAACGCGCCATCGGCAACTTCCGGATTGGCGAGGAAAAGATGCCTCTGCCCATCATCCGTGCTTTTGCGCTGCTGAAAAAGGCAGCCGCTTCTGTCAATCAGGAGCGGGGCCTGTTGCCTGCTGACATTGCCGGGGCCATGATGCAGGCTTGCGATGAGATTGCCGTGGGAGAACTGGATGATCATTTTCCGCTGGTGGTTTGGCAAACAGGGAGCGGCACACAAACAAACATGAACGTCAATGAGGTAATCGCTAACCGGGCGCATGTAATTCTGGGCGGCAACCTGGATGATCATAAAAAGAAGGTACACCCCAACGACCACGCCAACAAGTCGCAGTCGTCTAACGACACCTTTCCGACAGCCATGCACATGGCTGCTTACGACCTGATAGTCAAGGACTCCTTACCAGCGCTCGTTCATTTGCGCGATGCCTTGGCTGAGCGGGCTGAAGCCTTCCGTGAGCGTGTAAAGATTGGCCGGACACACTTGATGGATGCCACGCCCCTGACCCTGGGTCAGGAGTTTAGCGGCTTTGTGTCGCAACTGGATCATGGATTGGACAGCTTGCGTTACAGCCTGGAGCACTTGCGGGAGCTTGCCCTGGGTGGCACTGCGGTAGGCACCGGCATCAATGCCCCGGAAGGGTTTGACCATGATGTGGCGGCGAAAATCGCCGAATTAACCGGACATCCCTTTATTACGGCACCAAATAAGTTTGAGGCGCTGGCGGCACATGATGCGGTGGTGAAATGCAGCGGAGCGCTAAAGGCACTTGCCATAAGCCTGATGAAGGTGGCCAATGACATCCGGCTGCTGGCTTCGGGTCCGCGTTGCGGCATTGGGGAGATCACACTGCCTGCCAATGAGCCCGGAAGCTCCATCATGCCGGGGAAAGTCAATCCCACACAACCAGAGGCCCTTACCATGGTGGTTGCACAGGTCATTGGCAATGATGCCGCGATAACGGCAGGAGGTATGAATGGACATTTTCAGCTGAATGTGTTTAAGCCGGTGATGATTTATAACCTGTTGCAGTCTGCCCGGCTGATGGCTGACGGGGCAAGGAGTTTTGCTGATAAATGCGTGGCGGGCATTCAGATGAATGAATCGCAGATTTCCAATCACCTGAAAAACTCCCTGATGTTGGTTACTGCCTTAAATCCGCACATTGGATATGACCGTGCCGCACAGATTGCCAGGATGGCCCATGACGAGGGCCTTACCCTGAAAGAGGCTGCGCTCAGAAGCGGTCACCTCAGCGAAGAGGATTTTGACCGGTGGGTTGACCCCAGTCGCATGGTGTAGCTTTCAGGGATGTTATTCACGCAGGCGATCCATGTATGTACAGGTTAGCGAAGTGTTAGGAATTGCACGACGAGACACGTCCTGGGTTATTTGTTTAATTAACGTCAAAACCCACGCCCTTTGGGCATGGTGATTTTCTGGTGGGGCTTTGCCCGCAGGCCTGTGCAGCAGAAAAAATTCGCGGTGTTAAGCGAAAAGATGGGCAAAAGCCACCTCCTTTGGTGATGGATCGTTCGTTTTTAGCGAATTTTTTACTGTAATTACGGCAGGTCCAATTTGCCGTAAGCAATACAGGTTTACCAAAGCGGGGTGCAACGCCAATAGGAGCGGATATTTAATAAAAAGGGGGCTTTTACTGAAAGCCCCCTTTTTATTATGTGTATTACCGGCCTTACAGTTAATAATGCCAGAGGTCAAGCTCTTTGTTGCGGATCTCTTCCTTGATGCGTTCTGCTTCCATCAGCTGTTCAACCGGGTCATCGATATACTCCAGGATCACCCTGTTGTCTGGTCGTTCTTCACGATAAATGGTGGCGGTAAAAAAGCGACGGATGAAATAGTCGTCGAATGTCATTTGCTGCGCATCGTTTCTTCTGCTGTAGACGGGCGCGTTGGCCAGTGCCTCCCTTGCTTCTTCGAACGGAACCCAGAACAAGGGATCCTGGACATTCGTGAGTTCCCCGGTCTCTTCATCTGCCACCAGGCGTGCAGGAGACAGACCGATGATCCTGACATCCAGCTGGCCGCGGCGTGCGTCGATGAACCATTCTTCCATGATCCGGAACACATACACGTCGCTGGGATCGAAGTCGATCACCTCTGTTACCTCTTCACCTTCCACTGTAAAGGTAACCATGCGGGTAAGATCTTCCTCGAAGAGTTGTTGGGGGTCAAGGGGGTCATTCCGAAAACTGTCGTCGTCTACATCATAAGCCCTGATGTCGCCCTCCATAATGGCATCAGTGAGCACCTGCATCAGGCTCCTGAAGTCTCCGGAGGGAGACTCCGGGAAATAGAGGGGTTGGTTCATTTTTTCCCTTACATCGATTCTTTGCCAGACTTTCTTAGACCAGAGGATGTCGGCTTGTCGCACATTGGGGAGCTCAGCAGGGCTTCGTTCACCCAGTTCTGTTCTCTCATAAAAGGTGCTGCGGGGCCGCTCCTGTTCAGGCCTTTGTTGAGCCAACAGTGGCAAGCAGAGCAGCAGGGTTGTAAACAATAATACAAAGCGTTTTAGCATGGCTAACCTCCTGAAAATTTAAAACTATCTGATTGTAAACGACATGGAGCCCAGGTTCCTTTCTTCCCCATCGGGTCCGGGACGAGTTATGATATTGGCAAAGGTGATAACCTGTCCGGATCTGGCATCGTTGATAAAATTGATCATTTCATCTGTCAGCGCTGCACCGTTAGGCTGCCTTGCCGTTCTTTGTTCTCCCGCCCTGATGGTGGTCATTTCAAATGACCCGACATCATAGCTCAGGTCAAAAGCAAATCCGGGTCCCATGGTTGCTTCCACTAATGCTGCCCGGGTGAGTACCTGGCGGTCAATCCTTCCTCCACTGGATCCGGCAATTATTGGCTCTGGCGAGGGAAGGGGAAGCGCACGGAAATCCATGGTTTCCATCGTTTCAATGCGTCCTTCCACCATCGCATTTACTGTGATGGTTACTTCCCGGATATCAGGTTCCACGTTGACGATGTAACTGCCATCGGCCTGTCTTGACAAAGAGGCTCCCGAAGATATTTCGGGGCGCAGGTTTTCTGACGGAACACCTGGTGCAGAGATAGACACCGGGTTGTCGAGCCCAATGTAAAAGAGGTTCATCCCTGTGGCAGAAACTGTTGCCATCGGACGTTCCACGGTATATTGGGTCTCAAATGTATGGGGTACACGGACACCTGCCGGAGAGACCACTTCGATCGTTCCCCTTATTGTTCTGGTGCCTGGCTGTGTTGCCGGGATGCGGAGGCGACCCACGCCGTCTTGTACGGGGATGGACCCCACACCTTGTACGGTGATCTCCGGATCCTGCCTGGTGTCTATGGCCGCCACAAAGATGTCTGCTTCATAATGGCCGCCGGTCATCACGATTTCGCTCCTGGGCACGATGGCTGCCGTCACTTCGTCAAAACGGAACTGCCCGGCTGTGATCAAGTCAAAGAGCATGTTGATGGCGTCGAAGTGCACATTCCGGACTTCTGTTACAAGCCTGCTCAGGTTGGTAGCCACAGCTACCGAGATGACCCTGTCAAAAGTGAACTCTTGCCAGGTAACGCTCCTGTCCTGCACGCGAAAAGGCCCTTCCACGTCCAGGGCCATTTGCAACTCCTGGTCATGCAATGCCATGATGCTGTCTATTTCATTTTTGAAATGACGGATTTTCTCTTTCAGGGTATAGGCCCTGGTGCCTGGACCGCCACGCCTGGCACCGGGGTCCGTGCTCCCTTCAATGAGCCAGAAGCGAGAGGAAATGCTGTAGTTATCTTTTCGCCGGCTATCGTCAAGGTCTAACACTTCTGCTTCTTCAAATGAGATGTTATTGACCTCAGCCAGCATCTCCGTACGCATGGTGAGGATGTAGTTTACCAGAGAATCTGCCAATTCCCCCACATATAGCGCTTCACCGTAAAAAGGGTGGACGTGTTCATCCGAAAAGTTGGCCCTTTGTTCCTCAAAGTCATAATATACAGACTCCACCTTGGCTTCGAAGTTTCTGTTTGTCTCCTGGATGCTCCGGTCGATCAACGGAAAGGAGTCAAGCACCTCTACCGATACGTTGAGCGCCATGAGCGAGAGGAAGATCAGGTACATCAAGCCAATCAGCTTTTGCCTGGGGGTTTGTTTTCCACCTGCCATAGTTATTTATATCTTAAAGTTTGTTTGTTAAAAAACAAACGTGATTATCTGTTCACATTAAAATTCATTGCAGAAAGCATGTTTCCGTATACGGAGTTCAGTGCTTCAATGTTTTTAGTAAGCTTCTCCATTTCTTCTTTGTATTTCCTGGAGCTTTCTGCTGAGTTGCTGAGGTTCTCCGCCATGCCGCCAATGGCCTCTTCATATTGTTTGGCGTTTTTGGCTTGGTTGGTGGCGGCCTGCATTTGCAGTTCATAGGCGGTGTTTAGCGCCGACAGGTTTTTTGTCATGTTTTCTGTGGCTTGCACTCCGTCTTTTGCCCTCATGGCAGACTCCCTGTAGGCCTCATTCATCTGGCCCAGCGAGCTGATTGCGTTTTGCAGGTTGTTGTTATACTCATCCGAGAGGCTGAGGTCATGTTTAAGGTACTCCGCCTTGTTTTGGTAAGACTGGCTCAGCTCGAGGACAGACTTTGATGCCGTTTCCATGTTTTGGATATACTGGTTGGTGGCTACGGTGGCATTGCTGAGGTCGGCAAGGCGTGCAGCATTGTCACTCAGGTTTCTCAGGCCGCGCCCCAGGTTGTTAATGAGTTCAGGCCCAATGTCGGCCTCCTCCATCAGCTTATCCAGGTTTGAAGACAAGGTAATATGCTGTTGAGCAGCAGGGCCTGCGGTAACCCTGCGTTGTGGTCCCTCTCCTTCAATGCCAGCCAGCTCAGGATATACCAGGCTCCAGTTGGGCTCTTCCGGGATATCTTCAAAAGCGGAGAAAAAGAATACCAGGGCCTCTACGCCCATTCCGATGACCAGGGCGTAATCGGCACCCGGCCAGTGCATAATTTTAAACAAAGCCCCGATAATTACGGCTGATGCCCCCCACCCGTATAATCTGGACATGAAAACCTTCCATGCTTTCCTTTTTGCAAATTTCATTGTTGGTGTTGAATTTATTGGGTTTGTAATATGTTTTACCAGACATTTGATGGATTTCGCTGTTCCATCATTTCTCTTGATGCACCAGGATATGTTTGTACACTGCGGAACCCGATGTAGGATTTTGCAGTGTCCTGGTACTCATATGCTCTTGTGCTTACCTGCAGAAAATATCCAATGTCTTTCCATGAACCACCACGAATGACCTTACGACTCATCGACACATGATCCGTGGCAGGATCAAACTCATGTTGAAAATCAGGATTCAAATCAGGCCCGAAATAATAGAAAGATTCGTCGTAGGTGTTGCGTGTCCACTCTGAAACGTTTCCGGCCATATCGTATAGTCCGTAATCGTTGGGCGGATAGTATCCTGCAATCGTGGTATACATGGCTCCCGTTGCAGTATAATCGCCCCGGAGGGGCTTAAAGTTGGCCAGGAAGCAACCTTCTTTGGTGCGCATGTATGGTCCACCCCAGGGGTATGGGCTGAGGTCAAGACCGCCACGGGCAGCATACTCCCATTGTGTTTCTGAAGGCAGCTCAAAATCCATGGCAAATGGCTGCCCCTGACCGGACAGGTAGCTGTTGAGGTATTGTGTCCGCCATACGTTAAATGCCCTCGCCTGATCCCAGTTGACTCCCACAACCGGATAGTGATCGTAAGTGGGGTGCCAGAAGTACATTTTTGTCATTGGCTCATTGTAGGAATAAGTAAAGTCCCTGATCCATACCAGGGTGTCGGGGTATACATGCGTGGTATGCTCCGTGACAAAGTCTTGCCTGACGACGCCCTGCTGCCTTCTTTCCTGGGGTGTATACCTGGCAGCCTCTCTCAGGTCAATGGTGAAGTAACGGTATTCCAGCCGATCCACATCGATTTCCCGGCGCCGGAAAAAGCGTTCACCTTCATCCATATGGAACAAGCCTCCTTCCATGAGGATAATCAACTCCTCATCATCCAGGTCATCAAAGTTTAATCTGGCGCGCCAATTAAGAAAAGGAGGGTCGTAAGGGACACCATAGGCATCTTCTAAATCCATCTGCACATAATCCTCTATTCCGCCATCAAGATATAGCATATTCCTGGCAATGGAGTCGCGCACCCAATATACGAACTGTCTGTACTGGTTGTTGGTGATCTCAGTTTCATCCATATAAAAAGCGGGTACCGACACTGTTCTTGATGTGGCATTTTGCGCATAGGCGATATCCTGATCGGAGGGACCCATCGTGAAGCTGCCCATGGGGATATATACCATTCCGGGCGGGTCTGCATAAAAGTCGGTGGGCCTGTTCTGTACACCAATGACATGGCCCCTGTCTCCCCGCATTCCGCATCCTGCGAAAAGCACCGCAATTAACAACAACAGGAAAAATTTTTTCATCTGTATATTATTTGATTAAATTGGTCACATGGAGCTCGCCATGCAATAACTGTCCGCTCTTTCTGTCAATCCCTTTGGCATGGCCAGGTTCATGGCAAGTTGAATAATTAAACGACACCATGATGTCATTGTTTTATGATGTGTTTTTTATATAATTCCTGCAATATCAGACCGCAAAGTTACAAAAATCTGATATTTCTCTGTGTTTTCTCGATCCGGTCCAGTCCCAGGTCGAAACAATATTGCAGCATGATCTCATGCGTACCATAGCTTCTCCCCATTCTTCCCAGTGGCGACGTGGTGATGTCGTACGAATAACCAATGCTTATCTGGTCAAGCTGCACCCCAAACATCACAGCCACTGCATCCTGAGGTCTATATGTAACGCCACCCCAAAATCGGTTATTGTATGTAACCATCGTGTTTACATCAAACTGTATCGCATTGAGATCTGTTTTTATGAGCGAGGAGTGACTGATCTCATAGCTGCTGTTTCCTGGCAGGGGGTAGCTATAGCCCCCGGTCAGATAGATGTGGCGTTGCAGTGCAAAGTCACTGTCACCCAACCTGCCCCTGGCTTGCCGGAGCTGGGTGAATGACAACCCCGCCCACGCCTCATCATCGAGCATGTAAAATGCGCCAAGAGAGAAGTCGGTGAAGATGCTGCTTTCCTCACCACCACCCAGGACAGGGTCACCTGGGTCTAACGGGTTCAGTGATCCGAAATCTATGCGCTTGTCAAGGAACCCTATCCGGCCGCCAATGCCCAGTCTTCCCATGGCCAGATCAAGGTGATAGGAGTAAGAGAAATTTACTCCCACACCGGTCTCAGGCCCGAGCTCATCCTGCATAAAGCCCAGCGCCAGGCCGCCACGGATAATCCGGATAGGTGCATCCACGTTCAGCGAGTATGTTTCCGGATTCAGCCGGTTGCCTTCTTCATCCCTGAATCCGACCCACTGCTGCCTGGCAAGCCCGGTGGCGCATATCGCATCTCGCATTCCTGCAAGCCCCGGGTTTATCCCCATGTTATTAAACATGTTGTGGGTAAACTGTACTTCCTGCTGCGCAAATGCTGCGCTGCAGAAGAGCAGCATGATAAGGATCGCGGGGAAACGCTTAAGCATATACACTCATTTTAACTCTGTTGTCTTGATAATGCTGTTTTAGCCGGCTCAAGTCTTGATTCTCTCCTCAAAGACAAAATACAGGCCCCGGCATAACTTATGCGCGGTGCGGTTCTCTTTTTAAGCTGAAAATAAGCGCTGTGACTTAACCGGCCTAAGAGCAAAACACCACACCAAGCCGTCAATAACAACGCAAAAAAACCCGGGTTATTGACAGCAAACGCAAAATTGACCAAAAATACAACAATTTTTTTTCTTGTTGTTATTGTTTAGCATATGGTTACCACTTTACGGCAAATTATACGAACTTTTGGTAAACCTGCCACCATTTTTCGGGGATCTCATTCTGGCAGGCCTCCTGGTAGTCTTTGTAGGAGCAGGGGATAAGAAATTGCCGCAGATACTTTCGCTGCAGGTTTGGCGGACAGGGCACTTCCATCCACCAGCGGCTGCTCTTCTTGCTTTTGTAAAAGTTGATCTTGTTTTGAAAATCACGGATGGAAACCACATACTTGATAAAGGCATGGGAATCTCTTATGTGTTTGTCCGGATAATCGTTTTTGCGATGGTAAAACCCGTCGATGAAATACCAAATCATTTGGGCTACAAGGTGGCTTGTCTGCTCCCCTTTGTCGTATGCAGGGTTGGTTTCATAAAAGCCGATGGAGCTGAGCTTATCGCTTAAGCCGGCATACCGTACGATCTGACAGGCTTCTTCACCGTAAAAACCATTAGGTGAGGCCAGTCCGCAGCCGGGGGCATCCGATTGCCGAATGCTGCTGACGTCGAAACTGAAAAGGTCGGCATTCCTGACTATCGGCTCTACCTCTTCCATGTGCTGCCTGACCTCTCCAAGGCGGTATGCATCAAAATAGAGTTTGTCCATAAGCTCCAGGGCATCCTGGTCCACAAAATAGGTCTGGTATCCGATGTTTGCATAATTAAACAGATAGTTGGGCTTATGAGTCAGGATCTTACCCAGGTAGTTCCGATGAGTCAACGCTTCATCCTTGTTCAGTCCAATGTCAAAACGGGAATCGGCCGATACAATGTTGATGATCTGGCCCAGGCTTTCGTAGGCCTGATAATTGGCATAGGTGATGTCCTGGCTGCCACCCAATATCACCGGGGTGATCTCTTGTTCAAGCAGCTGTGCCACGATGGTCCTGACGGCGAAGTAGGTGTCAGATACGCTGTCTCCGGCGCGCACATTACCAAGGTCGGCAATGCGGGTGTCAAAGGATCCCTGGAATAGGCTGTACAGGTGCTTCCGGATATAGTCAGGGGCCAGGGAGCAACCCTCATTTCCGGGGCTGTTGCGGTCCTCTTTTATCCCGACGATCGCCAGGTCAGTGTTTTTTAAGTCCGGAAATCCCTTTTCTTCGGTGTTTGCCCGGATAAATGTCCCCAGCATCAGCGGATGCGTGTAACTGTCGCGTTGAAAAACCGAAGTGCCAATGGGTTCGAAAAAGTCGGTCAGCTGCATGGTATGAAAAACCGTTTATTTTCCCTTTTTTGGAGGGGCTTTTTTCTTTGTTTTACGGGTTTTCTTGCCAGAAGTTCCAACTTCAATGATTTTTCTGACCTCTTCCAGGCTAAAGTCCTCGGGAGCTTTGTCTTTGGGCAGCTTGTAATTTTTTTTGCCTGCTGATATGTAGGGACCCCAACGTCCTTTCAGGATCTGGATATCCGGTTCTTCTTCAAATGTTTTAATGATGCGCTGGCGGTCCTCTTCCCTTTTCTTCTCAATGAGCGCAATGGCCTTTTCTGCAGAAATAGTTAACGGATCTTCCTCCTTAGGGATGGAATAAAACTTACCGTCGTGACGGACATAAGGTCCATACCTGCCGACGGAAACAACCATTTCCTTGCCCTCATACGTTCCGGCTTTTCGGGGAAGCTTGAACAGGTCCAGGGCTTCCTCCAGGGTGATGGCATCGAGGCTCTGGTCCTTGCGGAGGCTGGCAAACCTCGGCTTTTCTTCCTGTCCTGCCTCACCAATCTGGATCATCGAGCCATACCTGCCGATGCGTGCATATACGTTGTGGCCGGTTTGGGGGTCTTTGCCCAGCAGCCTTTCTCCCTTCTGCTTTTCTGAGGTTTTTAAGGTGTTTTCGACCTGTTCATGGAACGGCCAGTAAAAATCCTTTATTACCTTGTTCCACTCCTTTTTTCCTTCGGCCACCTCATCAAACTGGCGCTCTACCCTGGCAGTAAAATGATAGTCCATGATGTCGGTAAAATATTGCATCAGGAAATTGTTCACTACCGTGCCGATATCGGTGGGAAAGAGCTTATTCTTTTCTGCTCCGACAACCTCCTGCTTCTCCTCTGCTTTTATCTCGCCTTTTTGGAGTGTGAGCACCTGATACTTGCGCTTCATGCCTTCACGGCTTTCCTTGACAACATAGGCCCTTTTCTGGATGGTAGAGATGGTGGGGGCATAAGTGGATGGCCTTCCGATGCCCAGCTCTTCCAGCTTTTTCACCAGGCTTGCTTCCGTGTAGCGTGGCTGGTGCTTGCTGAAACGCTCCGTGGCAGCTATTTCTGCCGGGTTCAGCTCCTGGCCCTCCTTCAACGGAGGCAGCATGCCTGCCGCCTGTTCACCATTGTCATCATCGGTTGACTCCAGGTATACCTTAAGAAACCCCTCAAACTTGATGACCTCTCCGGTAGCTACGAAGTGCTCCCTGGCACCTGACACAGCAATGTGTATGGTCGTTTTTTCCAGGCGTGCATCGCTCATCTGCGAGGCCAGGGTCCTTTTCCATATCAGCTCATACAGCTTCTGCGCCCCGCTGTCGCCGCTGACGGACTTCTGCTTCATGTAGGTGGGACGGATAGCTTCGTGCGCCTCCTGGGCTCCCTTGCTTTTGGTCGCAAATTTGCGAAGCTTCACGTAATCTTCACCATAGGTGCTTTCAATCTCCTCTTTGGCCATCGCCATGGCAGAACCTGAAAGGTTAACCGAGTCGGTACGCATATAGGTGATCTTCCCTTGCTCATAAAGCTTTTGTGCCAGCACCATCGTTCGCGAAACAGAAAAGCCCAGCTTGCGCGCAGCCTCCTGTTGCAGGGTAGACGTGGTAAATGGAGGCGCGGGTGACTTTTTAGCCGGCTTGGTCTCCACGGAAGAAACGGTGAAAGTTGCGTCTTTGCACTGTGCCAGAAACGCTTCTGCCTTTTCCCGGCTGGAAAAACGGCCAGGCAGTTCTGCCCTGACCTTGACGGACTGTCCGTTATGGTCGACATCAAATATGGCGATCACGCGAAAGCTGTTCTCCGGCTTAAACGACTTGATCTCCTGTTCGCGCTCCACGATCAAACGCACGGCTACGGACTGTACCCGGCCGGCAGACAAGGCCGGCTTCACCTTTTTCCACAACAGGGGCGATAGCTCAAAGCCTACCAACCTGTCCAGCACACGCCTCGCCTGCTGCGCATCAACCAGGTTTTGATCAATGCTCCGGGGCTTTTCTATGGCATTCGTGATTGCATTTTTCGTGATCTCATGAAAGACAATGCGTTTGTAGTCTTTCTCTTTAAGCTTCAGGCTTTCTGCCAGGTGCCAGGAAATGGCCTCCCCTTCGCGGTCTTCATCCGTAGCCAGCCAGACGGTCTCCGCCCCACTGGCCAGCTTTTTCAGGTCGGCCAGCACCTTTTGCTTGTCACCGGGCACCTCATAGTTGGGTAAAAAGCCCTGGTCTATGTCGACGCCCAGCTTGCTTGCAGGCAGGTCGCGAACATGCCCGAAGCTGCTCTTCACCGTATAATCCTTCCCCAGAAAGCCTTCAATGGTTTTGGCTTTGGCAGGGGACTCCACAATGACTAAGTTTTTTGCCATATTATTATGATCTGTTTTTGGAAGGGCAAAAGTAAGAAAATAATCATGAATACATTAAAGTTGTATTTTTGTGGCGGAGAGGATATTCGGTTTGGTCAACCCAGGAGCAGTTTGTCATGGCCATCCAAATACATTGTAAAACAGCAGAATAAGTCAACATTGAAGAATAAGCGAAAACTATATATTGAAACCTATGGTTGTCAGATGAATTTTTCTGACAGCGAGATCGTGGCATCGGTGATGGCCAATGATGACCACAGCTTGGTGGATCAGGCTGCGGATGCGGATGTGATTTTTCTGAACACCTGTTCCATCCGTGACCATGCCGAGCAACGGGTGCTCAATCGCCTAAAGGAGTTGCAGCATTTGCGTAAAAGGCGGCCGGGATTGGTTCTTGGCGTGATCGGCTGCATGGCAGAGCGCCTGAAGGAAAAGCTATTGGAGCATGATGAACTGGGTATGCGGGTGGACATGGTTGCCGGTCCGGACGCCTATCGTGAATTGCCGCAACTGCTTGCAGACGTGGAAGGAGGACGGCAGGCCATGCAGGTGATCCTGTCGGCCGACGAGACCTATGCCGACATCACCCCGGTGCGTTACAGCGGCAACGGGGCACAAGCTTTCATCTCCATTATGCGTGGGTGTGAAAATTATTGCGCCTACTGCGTGGTTCCGTATACCAGGGGCAAGGAGAGAAGCCGTGATCCTGAATCTATCCTGAATGAAACACGTCAGCTCATCCAGGCTGGCTACCGGGAGATCACCCTGCTGGGGCAAAACGTGAATTCTTACCAGTATAACGGGGAGAATGGCCCTGTTGATTTCAGTACGTTGATCGGCAGGGTTGCAGCAGAAGATGCGCAGCTGCGCATCCGTTTTGCGACATCGCATCCGAAAGACATGTCGGATGCCCTGCTGCGGCAAATGGCTGCCCATCCCAACATCTGCAAGTCTATACACCTGCCCTTGCAATCCGGAAGCACGGCTGTATTGCAGCGCATGAACAGGAAATACACCCGGGAGGATTACCTTGACCGGGTGCGCGCCATCCGGGAGATTCTTCCCGGGTGCGCCATTTCTACGGACCTCATTGCCGGGTATTGCGGGGAGACAGATGAGGAGCACCAGGCCACCCTGGAGGTGATGAAAGATGTGGGTTTCGATTTTGCATTCATGTTCAAATATTCCGAGCGGCCCGACACCCTTGCCGCGAAGCGTTACAAGGATGATGTGCCAGAGGGGGTCAAAACACGCCGGCTTATGGAGATCATTGAATTGCAGCAGGCGCTTTCCCTGGAAAGCAATACACGGGATGTGGGCACAGTGCAGGAGGTTTTGGTGGAGGGCGCGTCGAAGCGAGATGACAGTCACATGATGGGGCGTACTTCACATAACAAGGTCGTGGTCTTTCCCTGTGTCACCAGCCGTCCGGGCGATTACGTGCAGGTCAGGATCACGGAATGCTCTTCAGCTACATTGAAAGGTGAGCGTGTCAATAATCCTTAATATCGCTCATCAAATCATCATGACAGCTTGTTGCGTGCTTGTCCTTGTGCATGTTGTCAGTGGCCTGAAGCCAGTATCGTCCATCAAACCAACAAAGCACCTTATGTGTTGTTTGTCTCTTAGAAACTTGACTGCATGCAAAGTGTAATAGCTATGTTTTCTTTATCTTTATTGAAAAAATAAAGCAACCACCATGTCCCGTGGCAATGCTAATGACAGCTAGTTTGTGCCGTGCGCCTTACGACAAGCCTCAGGACGAACACTGCGCACCCTGGTTATTCGCACCAGCGACCTGAAAGACGATGAGCGTGCATGTGGTTGGCAGTTACACATAAAACTCTTTTGTCGCCTTTGGCAAGGAAAGGGTTGTTAAGAAAGGGCACCCGTAAAGTGTGCCGCAGCAATGACAATTAAACCAGATTCATACCCATGGAATTATATGTGTCCCTGGCCTTACTGAGCGCATTAATGTCGGCTGTGCTGGCTTATCAGATCTATCGTCTGGACATTAGCAGGCAGTACACCTCCTTTATTCCCGTGATGTTCTCCACCGGGGTATGGTCGTTTTTCAGCGGAGTCTGGCTCCTGATGCCTTCTTCTTATGTGCTGGCGACGGTTAAGGCGTCTTATATTGGTGTGATCACCCTGCCTGTGTTTCTTTTTCTCTTTGCGCTCTATTTTGCCGGCAGCCCCTGGTTGCCCCGGGTCAGAGAGAAGACCTGGATCCTTTGGGTCATTCCGGCTATTTCTATGCTGGCCATGGTTACGAACTCTCTGCACGGATTTTTCTGGCAAGAGATCCGCTTAGACCGCGTGCTTGTTGATGTGGAGATCTATGATTATGTGCCTGGCCCCTGGTTTTTTGTGCATTCCATCTACTCCTATGGCCTGGTGATTGCAGCTGCGGTGATCCTTTTCAGGTCCGTGCGCAGGCAGAAGTCGCTGATCAGCCATTATGCCCTCCTGGCAGGTATCGCTGCGCCCATGACAGCGAGTATCGTGTACGTCGTAGGTTTTACCGTGCTTGACTATAGCCCCTTGATCCTTACCCTGACTATTATCGCCTTTGCCCTGACCATCTCGCACCGCTTTTACCAGGAAAACATCACAGAGATACGTGTGATGCAGGAAAAGACCAGCGAGCTCAACCGCTTATACAATAATGTGGTGCGGGTGTCTGACCGACTGATCCAGTCGGAGCCGGGGCAGATCGACGCAGCCATTGACGAGGTGTTGGGCACCCTTGGCGTCGCAACCAATGTAGACAGGTCTTATGTTTTCCTTTATGATGCGGAGCATGATGAGGTGAGTAACACGCACGAATGGTGCCGGGCGGGCATCCCATCAGAAAAGGAAAACCTGCAACATATCCCTTTCAGCCAGGCGGTTCCGCGATGGCGTAAGTTGCTGATGAATGGCGACCACATCTATATCCCGGTGGTTAAAGAATTGCCCGATGACGAGATCTATGTTGACGAGCGTGCCATTTTGGAGCCCCAGGGTATCCAGTCGCTTGTTGTGGTGCCATTATATTCGGGCAAGCAGTTTGTCGGATTCGCGGGTTTCGACTCGGTGCACAACATCCGTGCCTGGGATGAGGAGTCGATTGCCCTGCTTAAGTTGGCTGCCAGCATTATCGCGGGCAGCCTCGACCGGGTGGGCTATGAAAAGGCGCTTATCCGTGCACGTGATGAGGCGGAAGAAGCCAGCCGGGTGAAGACGGAGTTTCTGGCTAACATGAGCCACGAACTGCGGACTCCCCTTAACGCCATTATGGGTTTTACGGAATCGGTCGCCGAAGAGTTGCCCTCTGGCGAACACCGTGAGCAGCTTAGCATAGCCATTCGTAGCAGCGAGTCCCTGCTTCAGCTGATCAACGATCTGCTCGATTTCTCCAAGGCGGAGGCGGGCGTGCTCACCCTCACACCCCAGGAAACAGACCTTTTTCATTTGCTCGACTTTGTAAAAGACACATTTTTGCCCGGAGCGCAGGAAAAAAACCTTGACCTGCTGGTGTTTGCATCACCTCAAGCCCGTAAGACCTTTGTCCTGGACGAGGCCCGCCTGCGGCAGGTGCTCTTCAACCTGGTGGGGAATGCCGTGAAGTTTACTCATAAAGGACATGTGAAGGTCTTTGCCGACGCCACACCGCTTACAGGCAAGGTGCCTTGCCGGTCAAAAAAGCAACCTGACATAACAAATCGCACAGAAAAACAAGGAGAAGCCGGCAATGATGACAAAGCATCCGATCCTTTGGTATCGTCTTTGCCTGATGAAGGTGTCAGTGGCAAGGGGCCTTTGGGTGGCGCCGGTGGTGTAGAAGAAAAGCAGTCCGGAGGCTTTATCCCCCATCGTCTCATCATCACGGTAGAAGATACCGGTATCGGCATTCGCAAAGAAGACCACGGCGCCATCTTCAAGGAGTTCGTTCAGCTCAGCTCTGGCGACAGCCGCCAGTACGATGGCACCGGCCTTGGTCTCAATATCGCTCAGCGGCTTGTTTCCCTTATGGATGGTGACATACGTGTGCAAAGCCAACCCGGCGAGGGGAGCCGGTTTGTGATTACGCTGAATAAGGTCCCGGGTCAAGCCATATCACCACCTTCAGTCTGATGCACTCATTCCCACCATGCACAAAAAGAGCGCAAAAGCAATGCGCAACCTGCCTTAGGCTTTCAAAAGCACCTCAGGGAACCTCAGCCTGCTGACAGGTCAAGCCATTTCCCTGTTGTCTTAAAATCCCGAATCGCCTTGCTTCCCGAATCGCTTCGCTCCCGGGACTTACTGCTCCTGACATTGCTGTCGCTGAGGCTCAAGCTTCAAATCCTAAAACCCTGGAAGCCCTAAAACCCGGAAAGATCCATCGTGACGGTCGGAATGAGCAACAGGAAGCCCAGCACGATCAGGATGGCGATCAGCGGTGCGGCCCACTTGACCCACTTGTGATAGGGGATGCGTGCGATGCCCAGCACGCCGATGAGTACGCCCGAGGTGGGGGTGATCAGGTTGGTGAAGCCGTCGCCAAACTGGAAGGCCATCACGGTGGCCTGGCGCGACACGTCGATCAGGTCGCTGAAGGGCGCCATGATGGGCATCGTGATGGCAGCCTTGGCAGAGCCACTCGGGATCACGATGTTGATGATGGTCTGGATTACGTACATTATACCCACAGAAGCCACGCTGCCAAACTGTCCGAGCGACCGCGACAGCCCATAAAGGATGCTGTCGATGATGCCGCCGTCTTCAAGCACCACGATGATGCCCCCGGCCAGTCCGACGATCAGGGCTGCCGGCATGATGTCCTTCACCCCGTCGAGGAAGGAGGTGGCGATGTCGTTGGCGTCCTTGCTCACAGCCATCCCTGCTGCAATACCCATCCCCAGGAAAAGGGTGGCGATCTCCATCACATACCAGCCGTACCCCATCACCCCGATGATCAGGAAGAGGATGGTGTAAGCCAGCAGCAAGAGGATGAAAAAGTGTACCGAGCGGCGCAGCGTCATCACGCCGGCAAAGGCAAAGATAATTGCCAGGATGGGAATGAGTACCAGGGTGAAGGAGGAGGCTCCGATGATCATCGTGGTGGTGGGATGCAGGAAGGAAAGCACGACCAGCACCGCAAGTACCAGTCCGTAGACGATATAGGCCATCCGGGGGGTATAGTAGGTGATGTCTTCGCCGCTTGTCTCCTCGCCGCGCTTGCGCCAGTAGGCATCTTCCTTGTACATGATGCTTCGCTTGGGGTCTTTGCGGATTTTAGACACATAATACAACACATAGGTGATCCCCACGATGTTGATGATAAGCCAGGCGAACATCCGGTATTCGATGCCGGAGAATAGCGGCAGGTCTGCGAGTCCCTGGGCGATGCCAATGGTGAAGGGGTTGAGCACCGCACCAGCAAAGCCCAGCATGGCGCCCACGAAGACCATCGACACCCCGGTGATGCTGTCGTAGCCCATCGAGATCGCCAGTGGGATGAGGATGATCACGAAGGCGATGGTTTCCTCGGCCATCCCGAAGATGGCCCCGAACACGCTGAAGAGCAGCATGATCATCACGATGATGAGGTTGTCGACCCCGATGCGTTGCATGAACCGGTGATGTTCCAGTCCGCGGGCAAAGGACAGGAAGGCCATGATGCCCACGTCGATGGCCCGGGTCTGGTTCATGATCCAGAAAGCTCCGCCGATCATCAGGATGAACACGATGATGTTGGCTTGCCGCACGAAGCCGTTGAAAAGTGCCGACAGCACCTGCCAGGTCTGCGTCTGGCTCTCCATCGTGTGCCCCTCGGGCAGGTCATCCTGGTAATAGAACACCATCGTGGACACCTCGCGGCCGTCGATGACTACGTCTTCCTGGATGTATTTTCCCGGAGGGATGAACCAGGTGAGGATGGCAGCGATGATGATGATGAAAAACACGATGACGTAGGTGTGCGGGATTTTCTTTAACATAGGGAACAGCTTTTATTGACGGGTTTGCATTTCCTGCGGCCGGCAGGCAAAATTCGCCGACCGGCTTGTTTTCCGATGCAATATTACGATTTTTTTGTGTTCAGAATTCAAAACCACGAACCATGAAGCAAATCCCTGGTGCCTCAAACGGCAACCCTTGCTGCCTGAAACAGCAAACCCAATCCCGCGTCCCAAGATTCAACCCCCTTTTGCCAGGATTTTTTTGTACTTTTGTCCTTCCTTACGGCTCCGTAGTTCAATTGGATAGAATAGCAGATTCCGGTTCTGTCGGTTGGGGGTTCGAGTCCCCCCGGAGTCACGAAAAAAAGCCCTCCCCGCCGGGGAGGGCTTTTTGCTTTGGGACATCAAGTCTTCCTTGTTTATGCGCGGAGATTTCATTGCCCCCGCATTTCCGTGGTATCACTACTCGTGTTGGCATGGCATCCTTTGGCCACGCATTGCGCCGAACTGCTTACTGCACCCTGAAGTCACGGTCCAGCACAGCCCCATCCATGATGAAGTACTGCAGCCGTTCTGCGTCAAAAAAGCCCAGTTGCTCGCTGTCAAAAAGCTGCAGCTGCTCACCGGAGCGGATCATTTGCTGCAGCTGTGCCTGGTCAAGGACGACCATGTTCAGCCTTTCCTGGTCAAAAAAGATATTTCCGCGCAGCACGTCCTGGTCGGCGATACTTTGGAACGTTTCCTGGTCGAGGGAAGAAAGCATTTCCTGATCCCGGATTACGAAGCTTTGCAGGGTTTCCTGATCAAACAAGATGTGGTTGCCAAGTACCCCCTGGTCAAAAAGTTCGTAAGCGCTCAGATTCTCCTGGTCAAAAAGGATGAGGAGGTTGAGCGTCTGCTGATCCCAAAGGCCCATATCTTGCAGGGTTTCCTGATCCTGTAGGTACATACCCAGGACGTTTTGGTCAAACAAGGGAATGGCATCGAGGTTGTGCTGATCCCAAAGACTAATAGCTTGCAGGGCTTCCTGGTCCAGGAATTGCATCTGCAGCCGGGCTGCATCCATGATGACGTAGTTCAGGACGGCTTCATTGTCAAGCTGTGCCAGCTCGCCGTCTTCGTTCATCAGGTTTTTGGCCAGCAGGTGATCCAGCACGGGCTTGTTGTCGCGGATGATGTTGTGCATTAGCAGGGTAGCGTAGATCTCGTCGTGTGCCCTGGTCAGTGCGGGGTAATCGGCCTGCGGGTGGGTGTGGAAAAAGTCTTCCACCGCGGTCAGGTAGTCAAACAGCACGTTGCCGCGGATCTGGGTCTGGGCGATGGCGTTGCCCGCCCTGTTCAATACGGTGCGAATCGCCACGCCTTCCCTGTTTTCGAGATCGTTGATCACGCCCAGGGCCTCGAGGATGCGCAGACGCGCATTGTCCAGCAGGCGGGTATAGTCTTCCAGCTGTTCGAGGGTCCGGCGGTTCATTACGCTGAATTCATTGTGCTGGCGCGCGGCAAGCATAGCAAAGCGTGCGTTTTCGGCCTGCCTGAGGTTGGTCGTGTATTCAAAACCCAGGTACATCTCATAGCTTTCCAGCATCTCCGCATCATCCAGGAACTGGTTGCGCAGGTCAATGTCTGCCTCGGAAATTTGTACGTCACGGTAGTGTTCTACACGACCAATGGTACCGGCCACATCCTGTACGTCTCTGCAAGGGTCTGTGAGGATGAAGCCTGCGATCAGTCCGACAAGGATACCGATAACCAGACTCAACGCGACAATCAGGGGTTTTTGTGTTTTCATTTGTAATGGTTTTTCAGGTTAGCAATAGTTTTGGTTTCTGTATGTATTACGAAGAAAGTTCGTTTTGGTTGGTGAATCAAGGACAAAAAGACAAAAGGACGAAAGGACAAAAGGACAAAATGTCGAAAGGTCAAAAAGTCCGGGTTTGCAGTGTGTTTGAGGGTTGAGGTTTGAAGTTGCCCGAGGCATTTGTGTAAATCTGTGAAAACAATTTGTGTCAATTTGTGGACATCTTAACTTCAAACATCAAACCCATTAACCCACTTACATTCCCAGCAGTTTCACCGAAAACATCCACTGTCCGCCCATATCTTCTCCGGATTCAAACACGCGGGCGTAGCCGGCCGACCAGGTGCTTTTCATGTAAGAGAGCAGCACGATCTCGATGTCGGTTTGGAAGCCGGCGTTAAACACGTGCCGCGATATTTCGTTGCGGTCGGGGTCGGTGAAAAGGTGTGTGCCAAAGAACGATGTATATATGTGTGTGGGATATACCCACGTGGTGCCGAATTCCCTGGTGCGGATGGGCCGCAGGTTCAGCTCGCCCATCGTGCGGATGTAGTTGTGTGCCGGGATGGCGTCGATGTCGGCGCCGGGGAAGGCCCTGCTGCCCCGGTACTGTCGTGGCTCGCGCCAGTCGACGTAATTGTTGCGGAACCCGCCCAGGTAGAAATAGGAGAGCGGGGATTCGCGGTCGCCGAAGGACTGTCCGACGCTGTTGCGCACCCAGAAGCTGGTGTTCCGGACGCCTGGCACCAGGAAGCCGAAGTCCTGGTTCGACGCAAGGGCAGGATAAAACTTGTCATCCGCAAAAAAGGTTGATCCGCTGATCCGCCAGTTGTAGCCCTGTTCGTTGTCGACGCCCCCGAGGGTTCTGCGCAGCTTCGACATCCGGAAGCCGGCACTGGCGGTCTGAAACTGCCGCAAGGGTGTTTCGATGTGCTGATGTTGGGGCAGCACCTCCTGGTCGCCGTAGTGATGTACGCCAAAATGCCAGCCATATCGGAAAGGGTCGCGCAGGGTGTAGTTCCTGTCGTAAGAGATCCCTAGGCTGTAACCTGCCCGGCTGCGCTTCGTCGGGCCGAACAGGTCGTAGAAGTCGGCGTAGTTCCAGGTGGCGCTGAGCGTCCAGCTCCAGTAGCGCCAGTCGAGGTGCGCGTGAAGCTGTTGTTTGTCTTCATAGGAGCTCCAGGGGGAGGCGCCTACGAAAAGATTGAGTTCGCTCACCGACAGCGGGTCGCGAAGCAGCGCCCGGTAGCCGGCCACCGCAGTGTTCTTGAAGCCGGCCAGGTCGGGCCAGGCGTTGGCCAGGAACATCTCGCGGATGGGGCCGTATGACTTTTCTTCCATTTCGATGTGGTCGACCGGTGGGGGCGGGGGCAGTGACCACTCCCTAACCTCCGGGTGCCGCTGCACCACGTGGCTGCCGAGGTAGTCGATGGCGTTGGCCTCGTGCAGGATCTCAAAAGGCATCCAGCCCGGCTTCATCCCATCGCGGAAGAAGCGAAGCACCAGCAGGGAGTCTCCGTTGACCTGGTAGGGCATAAAGAAGCCGGTCTCCGTGTTGGAGAGGAGGTTGAAGCTGTCATCTTCGATGCCTGCGCGCCACACGTTCGACACGCCGGTGTAGTAGGACGTGCCGATGAGGTACTGGTCGTCGGGAGAAAACTTAAACTGGTTCAGCGTGTTGTCGTCCAGCTTGAGGATGCTGCGATGGCGGGTGTCGCCCTGCGCCAGTGCGCGGGTCTCGAAGAGCACCAGCTCCTGCTCGCCGGCCAGGTGGGCCAGGGAAGCAGAGAGGTATTTCCCGTCGGATGAGATATCGAGGTCGAAGATGGCCTGTCCGAAGGGGATCTCATACAGCGGCTCGATGGAGTCGTAGGGCTCGGGGATGCGGACCACGGTGGAATGGCCGTTGTCGAGCCGCACACCCCAGATGCTGCGGTCGGCCGGGTTGAAGACCAGGTCGCCGGTGCGCGTGAACGGCATCAGGGTCTCCTTGCGCCCGGTCTCCACGTCGATGGCCACCAGGCTGCGGATCCTGTTGTTGTTTTCGGTGATGAACACGGTCTCGCTCTCCGGGTCGTAGGCCAGGTGGGTGGAGTAATACAGGCTGGGCGAGTCGAGGGTGGCCAGCTTGCGGATGTCGCCCGTGCGGGTGTCAATCTCCGCAATCTGGGAGATGATGCCCGGGTGGTTGATGGCCATATACATCATGCCGGTCTCGTGGTTGTATCGGTATGTGGAGGTGTTTCCCAGCGGGTGGCTGGCGATGGGGTCAAATTTTGTGATGGGATATTCCTGTGTCATTTCGATGTTCTGCTGCTGAAATGTCATTTCGAAATCAATCCAATCCTGCCAGACATCTTCTACTGAGCGGCCATACACCTGTCGGAACTGCCGGCTGTAGAATGCCTTGCTGTCTTCCGATCGCAGGAAGAAATCCTTAAGCTTGTCAACACCATACTGCCGGGCCAGGTAGGTGGTGAAGCGCGATCCGTAGAGGTAAGCGTTGGCGCCTACCTGGAAGTCCATCGCGGTGCCTTCTGTCTCGAGGCCGACCACCGAATGGAGGGGTTGGTCTTCCTGGACGAGGCTGCGGAAGTACATCTCGTCATAATAGCCCATCGTCCGACCCAGTCCGCCCGACATCCATGTCTCCATGAAGATGGCAATGCCCTCCTGGTACCAGCGCGGGGCGTACCAGCGGGGCACGGTAGCATAGCTCCAGAGGGCCGACATCGGGTAGGCCTCGTCGCGGCGCACTTTGCCGAAGAAGGCCCGGCGCCACCGCTCGTCGCGACTGTTGGGTTTGTCGGTCATCACCACGTGGGTGAGCTCGTGGTTGAAGAGCCACTGGAAGCGTTCGCCAGAGGGCACGATACTGTAAGCGAAGTTGTAAGGACCGATGCCGATGAACACCTGGTTGAGCGGCATCGTAATGGCACCGCCGGTGCCGTAATCCTGGAAATCGTTGAGCATCACGTAAATCTTGTCGGGATCGTAGTCCCAAAGCTCCTCGTGGAAGTCCATCGCGTTGAAGAAGGTGCGCAGCACGTGGGGCGTCATATATGTATAGCGGTCACCGAAGTAGACCAGCTGCGCCCGCTCGGTGTCGATCTGGGTGATTTCCTGTGCCTGCGCCTTCGCCGGGAAGAGCAAGGCGGAAACGAGTACAAGGAGTAAAAGTCTGGATTGGTGCATTTTGGGTTAAACGGCAGTTTAGCTATAATGTTTTGTATGCCAGGCGGTTATTATTCATTGGATTGATGGGAACAGGGGTCTTATGGTATATAAAGGTATGAAAAATGTCAAAATGTCGAAATGTCGAAAG
>PWNO01000175.1 GCA_003557765.1 Bacteroidales bacterium | reverse complement strand
TTGATCTTCGCCCACGAGTCTCTGAGGCGTGCCGTGCGGGTGAAAACGGGCAATCCGGGCTTGCTGTCCTTGTCCACGCAGAAGTACCCGGTGCGCTCAAACTGGAAGCGCGCTTCAGGTTTTGCATCGGCAACAGATGGCTCCAGTAGCCCTTTTACAACCTTAAGGGAATCGGGGTTCAGGTGATCCTTAAAAGTTCCACCCTCAGGCACGTCATCAGGATTCTCAACGGCAAACAGCCTGTCGTAGAGTCTTACCTCCGTTTTAATGGCGTGCTGGGCACTCACCCAGTGGAGCGTTCCCTTTACCTTACGCGTACTTCCCATTCCGCTTTTTGTTTCCGGGTCGTAGGTGCAACGGATCTCAACGATGTTGCCATCCCCATCTTTTATCACCTCTTCGCATTTGATGATGTAGGCATATTTCAATCGCACTTCGTTGCCGGGTGACAGGCGGAAGAACTTTTTCGGAGGATCTTCCATGAAGTCATTGCGCTCGATGAATAATTCCCTGCTGAAAGGTACGATCCTGTGACCATCCTCAGGCTTTTCAGGGTTCCGGTTTGCCTGTAACTCTTCCGTTTGTCCTTCCGGATAGTTGGTAATGACCAGCTTAACGGGATCAAGGACACCCATTATGCGGGGTGCATTTTTGTTTAGGTCTTCACGGATGCAGTGTTCGAGCAGGGCGAGGTCGATCACGTTTTCCCGTTTGGCAACACCAACGCGGTCAGAAAAGGTCCTGATCGATTCCGGGGTGTATCCCCTGCGGCGCAATCCGGATATGGTGGGCATCCGTGGGTCATTCCAGCCGTTGACGTGTCCCTCCTTAACCAGTTCGAGGAGCTTTCGTTTGCTCATCACGGTATAACTGAGGTTCAGGCGGGCGAATTCGTGCTGCCTAGGCCGGTCGATGGTGATTTCAAGAGCGTCTAAAAACCATTCGTAAAGCGGACGGTGCACTTCAAACTCCAGCGTGCAAATGGAGTGGGTGATCTTTTCCAGGTAATCGCTCTGTCCGTGGGCCCAGTCGTACATTGGGTAGATGCACCACTTGTCGCCCGTGCGGTGATGACTGGCGTGCATGATCCGGTACATTACGGGGTCGCGCATGTGCATGTTTGGCGATGCCATGTCGATTTTGGCACGCAGCACCTTACTTCCGTTGGAGAATTCCCCATTACGCATCCTGTCAAGCAGGTCGATGCTCTCCTCAACCGAACGTTCGCGCCACGGACTGATTTTTCCGGGGATGGCAGGTGTGCCACGCCCGGCAGCAATTTCATCACCGGTCATCTCACAAACATAAGCCCTCCCTTTTTTGATCAGGGAAACGGCCATCTCATAAAGCTCCTCAAAATAATCGGAGGCATAAAACTCCCTGTCTTCCCAGTCGAAGCCAAGCCACCTCACATCCTCCTTGATGCTGTCAACATACTCCTGTTCCTCTTTGGTAGGATTGGTATCGTCGAAGCGCAGGTTGCACTTGCCATTGTATTTGGCTGCCAGTCCGAAGTTCAGGCAGATCGACTTGGCATGTCCGATGTGCAGGTAACCGTTGGGCTCCGGCGGAAAGCGCGTGTGCACGCGGCTTTCGTTCTTGCCCGCCTCCAGATCTTTGTTGATGATCTGTTCAATAAAATTCAGGGAAGGATTCTTATCAGTGCTTTTTTTGTTCTCCATTTTTTAAAGACATTATAACCTCTAACCTCTAACCTCCAACTTCTCGCAACACAAAAGTAAAGAAAAAACGGCTGTTGTATGAATATAAATTGTGTACATTTGTTTGCAAAAACTGACACATGGCAAAAATACTGCTGGAGGACATGGAATTCTACGCTTATCACGGTTGCTTCAGGGAGGAACAGGTGATTGGTAACCGTTTTTTCGTAGACTTGGAGATTGATGTGGACACGGAAAAAGCAGAAACCTCCGATGACTTGAAGGATACGGTCAATTATCAATCGGTTTATAATGAGATCAAAACCGTGATGGCGGAGAAAAGCCATTTGCTGGAACATGTGGCACGGCGCATCATTGATGCTTTGCATGCAGGATTTCCCGATGTCCGGTTTGTCAAGTTAAAAGTGTCTAAGATGAATCCACCGATGGGAGGGAAGATGCGGTGCGTGAGCATCGTCATGACCTCCTGAGAAAAAATTCTTAAACCAATAATCTGTAAGGGCGAAAAATTTTTCGCCCCTGCAATGAAACCAATAAACCACCCTCATGATATCCATTCACATCATCCCCTTGCTGGTCGCCATGTTTTTAGCCGTGAACATGGGCGGAAGCGGCACGGCGCCCAGCTTTTCCGCTGCTTATGGTGCACAAATGATCCGGCGCGATCTGATTCCTGGCCTGTTTGGCATTTTTGTCTTTTTCGGTGCTGTAATTGCCGGAAGAAAGGTAATTTTAACCGTAGGGGGAGATATTTTGCCTTCTGAGGTGGTTTCCATGACGTTGAGTATTATTGTATTGGGCTCAGTGGGAATGGCCATGTTTTTCGCGAACATGCTGCGCGTGCCTCAATCAACCAGTCAGGCTACCATTTTTGCCCTTGCCGGGCCGGCGATCTATTTGAACATCCTGCAGACCCACCGTCTGTTCTTTGAGATCATTCCCACCTGGTTTATTACACCGGTGCTTGCATTTGTGATTGCTTTTTTCTTTGGAAAATATGTTTTTCTGCCACTGAAACCGAAAATTAAACCTTTGCTGGATAAAATTTCGGAACATCGGATGTTGAAGGTCTTTGTGATCTGTACCGCTTGCTATGTTGCCTTTGCGATTGGCTCCAACAACATGGCCAATGCTGCTGCACCTGTTCTGGCGATGGCGGTAAACATGCTCCAGGTAGAGGTTGGTAGTGAGAATTTCATGATGCTGATGCTGA
>PWNO01000067.1 GCA_003557765.1 Bacteroidales bacterium | reverse complement strand
GGTAGGATGCTTTTGTTTCAGGGGGCGTGGACGTGGTAGGCTGGCCGGCAAATACGGGTACATCCGGAATCTCTACGGTAAACCGTGATCCCTCCCCGGGCTTGCTCTCCAAGTGGATACTGCCCTGCATCTTTTCAACCAGGCGCCTGGTGATGGGAAGCCCCAGACCGGTGCCACCGTATTTGCGGTTGATCGTACCGCTCTGTTGGTAAAAGGGTTTAAAGATGATTTCCTGCTGGTCTTCCGGGATACCGATGCCGGTGTCTGTTACCTGTATTCGGAGGGTTCCCCGGCCAGCTGTATTCCTTTTATAACATATGCTGATGGTCACCTTGCCTTGAGGTGTGAACTTCACAGCATTTCCTACCAGGTTGAACAGCACTTGCTTGATGCGCACCTCATCCAGCTCCAGGGGGGCTTTGGGAATGCCCTCTTTTTCCACAGCGATTTCCAAGCCTTTTTCCATCGCTTTCGATTCATACAGCATCTTCATCTCATCGATAATAAGCCCCAAATCAGTGGGCCGGGGCAGGATCTCGATCTTGCCCGCTTCGATCTTGGAGAGGTCCAGAATGTCATTGAGCAGGGCCAGCAGAAGTTTGCCGCTGGAAACAACCGATTGCAGCATTTCCTTTTGCACCGGTTTTTCGATCTGCTCATACAGGGCCTCGCTGAAGCCGAGGATGGCGTTCATCGGGGTGCGGATCTCGTGACTCATGTTGGCAAGGAACTCACTTTTGGCTTTATTCGCATCTTCGGCCTTCTGCCTGGCTGTCTCCAACTCCCTGGCCGCCTCCACCATGGAGGTGATATTCCGCCCGATGCCTACCAGCCCCAGCACATTCCCCTCATGGTCGCGGTATGGGGTCTTGCTGGTCAGCAACCAGGTCTCCCTGCCATCCGGGCCAATAAACTTTTCTTCCCTGTTGATGATATCTGCCCCCTCTTCAATCACTTTTCTGTCGTCGGCTTCAAACTGTGCGGCCATCTCAGGAGGGTATAACTCCCTGTCGGTCTTGCCGATGATGTCCTCTTCTGTAGTGCCTGTCAGTTCAAGCTCTGCTTTGTTTACCAGCACCTTTCTGAGCTCACGGTCTTTCACATATACTGTGGCGGGAATGTTGTCAATCACGGTGCGGAGCAGCTGACGCTCACTTTTGAGTTCTTTCTGGCTTTTGACCCTGTCGGTGATGTCGTGGACGATGCTGAGGATCATTTCCTCGCCTCGGATCATCACCGGGCCGGCGTGTACTTCCACGTGGCGGACCTCTCCGGAGGCGATCCGGTGCTGAAACTGGAATACTTCCCTTTCCTGCTTACGTGCCTTTTCAATTTGTTGCTGCACCTCGTGGTCAGGAAGGATGTTGATTTCGCTGATGCGCATCGAACGCAGGACATCCAGCGGCCAGCCATAAAATTTTTCTGCAGCCTTGTTGGTGTCTACAATGTGGCCACGGGTGTTCAGTATCATCATGATGGAGGATCCATCTCGGAAGACTTGCCGGAAGCGTTCTTCGCTTTGGTATAGTTCCTGGATCAGGTTTTTCTGGCCCTCCATATTTTTGAATATGGCACTGATGAGCAGTGTGGCCAGGGGGTAGATGATCATCACGGGCAGCATCACCTGGCGGATCACTTCAGGGGTGACATCTCCAGGCAGTGCCAGGGTGTATAGCAGCATAAAAAGATGCACAATGATACCCAGGCCGAGGAAGGCGCGATACTTGTTAGCCCATATTTTTCTGTGGCGCAGGAAGTAATGTATGCTGCCCAGGACAGCCGATGTGATGATCACCAGGAGGCCCATCGTAAGGCCGTCACCACCCAGGTAAATGCGGAAAGCCCCCGTGATCAGCACAGCCACGCCGGCCGTGATGGGACCGCCAAACAAGCCTGCCACGCTCAGCACTACCGAACGGCCGTCAAAGATGATGCCCTGGTGTGTGTTGAAAGGCATATCAAATCCGCCCATCATGCCCAATACGGCTACCAGGCCAAAAATCAGACCCGACAAAACCTGCTGGCGACGGCTGCCCTCGCGGAACAACCGCACAGCAAAGCTATGGATCACCGCCAGGGCGATCAGCAGCGTGATGTTCTGTATCAGCGGGAATATGGGCATGGTTTATAAAATATGTTGTTTTTGTCGGATGTCCCTACGGCTGTTGCGCGCATTATTGGTCTTCCGGTCTTCTGTTGGACACCCCAGGTGCTGTCATTTGCTTTTGGTTTTTAGCTTTTGGCAAGAAGGCTAAAAACAATATTTTAACTTTACTGGCTAACAGCCAACGGCCAATTGCCAACAGCCAACAGCCAATAGCCAATAGCCAACGGCCAATTGCCAACATCCAGCCTACTTCAACCCATACTTCTGCATCCGCCGGTAAAGCGCATTCCAATCAATATTCAGCATCCGGGCTGCTTCATTTTTATTGTAGTTTGCCTTTTCCAGGGCTTTGATGATGGTCTGTTTTTCCACCTCCTTAAGGTCGAGCAGGTCGCCTTCACCGCCTGCAGGTGTCTCCGTGGCGGCCTGGTCTGGCTTGACGATGTGTGGAAAGTGCTCCGGGAGCACTTCCTTGCCGTCGCAGATGATGATGGCGCGTTCCATCAGGTTGCGCAGCTCACGGATGTTTCCCGGGAAGTTGTATGCTTTCAGCATCTTAACCGCCTCGGGGTGCACCTTTTGGATGGTTTTACCCATTCGGGAAACTATGGTTTTCAAAAAATGATCGATCAGCAGGGGGATATCTTCCCGGCGCTCGCGCAAAGGCGGAAGGTAGATGGTGAAGGTGCTGAGCCGGTAATAGAGGTCTGAGCGGAAGATCTTGCCCGAGCTCATCTCCTCCACAGTCTTGTTGGTGGCCGCGATAATACGGATGTCGAAGTCCTGCTCCTTCTGCGTGCC
>PWNO01000208.1 GCA_003557765.1 Bacteroidales bacterium | reverse complement strand
TCGCGAGAAATCTGAGCGAGGAAACGGGCAATTTCTTTGCCCCTGTCACCTTGGTTTTGCTCTCTGACCTCATTTCCAATGCTCCACATGATGATGGATGGATGGTTGCGGTCACGTCGAATGGCATTTCGTAAGTCCTTTTCAGCCCATTCATTAAAATACAGACTATACCCATTTTCATTTTTGGGAATTTCCCACTCATCGAACACTTCAAGTTGCACCAATAAACCCATGCGGTCGCACAATTGGAGCAATTCAGGTGATGGAGGATTATGCGCGGTACGTATGGCATTGGCTCCCATTTCCTGCATAACCTCCAATTGTCTTTCGGTAGCCCTGTAATTTACTGCTGCGCCTAATGGCCCTAAATCATGGTGTAAGCAAACACCCTTTAGCTTGACATGCTCGCCATTTAGAAAGAAACCTTTGTCCCTATCAAAGTGAATGGTTCTACACCCAAATGTTGTGGTGTACTCATCTGTCAACACATTATCTATATACACATGCGATACGGCAGTATACAGGTGCGGTGTTTCGAGGCCCCATAATAGGGGGTTGCGGATCGTTGTTTGCTGTTCAAAGACCATCTGTGGGGCCATACGTTGTCTTGAAGAAACAGTAGCTACTTGTTCACCTGATGCCGAATAAATCAGCGTTTCCAGTCTTACCTGTGCTGAAGATGTTATATCACCTGAAACTTCTGTTTTTATGTTAACGGTAGCTCGTCTCTGATTGACGGTTGGTGTAGTAATAAACGTACCCCAATGCGCAACATGTGTTAACGGGGTTTTTACCAACCGTACATTTCTGTAAATGCCTGCTCCTGAATACCAGCGTGATGATTGCGGCTTGTTTTCCAGCCTGACTGCCAACACATTGGTTGTTCCAAATTGAACATGGTCGGTCAACTCAAAAGAAAAGGAGGCATAACCATACGGCCATTCCCCGATATAGTTTCCGTTTAAAAAGACCTTTGCCAGGCTCATAGCGCCATCGAACTCAATAAATATGCGTTTACCGGCGTCTTCTTCGAATATGGGAAGCTCCTTTCGATACCATCCTACTCCAAATGTTGGCAATGCACCTGAGCGACCCGTTCTGAGTCTGGGAACACGCTCCCCATCTTCAAGAACTTGTACTTTCTGCATATCAATATTCATGTCGAAGGGGCCTTTGATGGCCCAATCATGAGGCACATTTACCGTTTCCCAGGTATGATCATCAAAGTCAGTTTTTTCGGCGTTTGGTATGTCTTTATTTTTGAACTGCCAGTTGGTGTCAAGTAAAATAACGCTTCGTTCCTGGGCAGCCAGAGTTAAAAATGATAACAAATAACACACAAACAATGATACACGTAATGTTTTCATACAATTAATAATATTTATTGGTTTATATATTCGATATACGTTTAATTTAACCGCGACAGGTCTAATAATTAGAGTCCGTCAATAAAGTCAAATGGCTGGATCATAATGTTCGAGATCAAGGCTTGTGAAGTCCGAAAATGCGGAGTTTACTTGTAGTAAATGAGTAATTTTCGGACAAGCATAACGCAGATATCGGACATAATGGCCAGACACTAAGTTATTTTCTTTGAAAGTATTCATGCATTATATACCATGCCCTTTTATGGAACCCCTGGTCAGAAATAAGGCCTTTGCGGTTCCAGCCATTCTGATAATACTGATGCATTCTGGTTGGCGACCTGAAATCATAGAGCAACCAGGGAGCGACACCTCTCAGGTTGGGGATGTTGTCGAAAAACAAGATATGATCCTTATGGAGTTTTTCATGATGCAATTCACTCCAGGTATGTGCTACATCGGGATGTCCATCGTTTCCGTATAAGGATTCGCTTCCAAACTCTGAATAGATCAACGGCCGGTCGTTGGCTATTTCGACCTTTAGTTGATCCGGACTTACCGGCCAGCGATCATACCATCCGAAATACTTGTTGATGGAAACCACGTCGAGCATATCGGCAAGTGGATCAGTCAGTGTGAGTGTTTCTGTAGATGCATCGTAACGCATATTGTTGAATGCTGCAGTAACAAGCCGGGTAGGGTCAAGTTCACGGCATAGATCCACATAACCGATAAGGGCTTTATTACGGGCATCATTGTTTTGCGTTTCATTGGCGACACTCCAGAAGATAACACCAGCGCGGTTTTTGTCACGAGCAATCATTTCACGGATCATCCTTTCACCTGTTTCCACTGTTTTGGGGTTGTCAAAAGTGATCCGCTGCCATGTGGGGATCTCTTCCCACATCATCATACCCATCTCTTCTGCCATTCTCACCATCTTTTCAAAAGGAGAGATATGGCCAAACCGGATAAAATTACACCCCAGCAGCTGGGCTTCACGTAATAATAAAGCCGCATCGGCCTCAGAAAATGCACGGCCTTTGCGCATCGGTATCTCTTCATGGATATTGATTCCCTTAAGAAATACCGGTTCGCCGTTTAGTAAGATTTCACTTCCCCTGGTTTCGATCGTTCTGAAGCCGATCCTTTCCTGGATTGTTTCGTGAGGGGTGCTGATCACAACATCATATAATTTGGGAGATTGCGGGCTCCATAACTCTAAATCTGTGTTTATTAAGACCTGGCCTTTTCCTGATTCATCGGTACGTATAATCTGGTCTACATTGGCTTCCGGAATGGTGATACGAACATCCTGTCCGGCCTGTGAGCCATCAAGATGAACATAAGCGCCTATTTCTGTAAAGCTATTTCCACTTAACTGGATCGTATAATCATGAATATAGGTTTGCGGTGTTTCCACTAAAAAAACATCACGTGTGATGCCGCCAAAGTTCCACCAGTCGAAACGCAGGCCCGGGATGCCATCTTCCCTTCGGGCATTGTTAACATGTACGATGAGGAAATTATCCCCCTGTCTGAGCAGATCGGTTATTTCAAACTGGAACGGTGTAAAACCACCTTCGTGACTTCCAACCTCACGGCCATTCACAAACACATCTGCAATATAATTAACAGCCCCAAAATAGATGAAATAGCGTTTGTCAGGGTTTTTATCCAACTCAAAATCTCTTTTGTACCAGATGCTGCTTTCATAGTATTTTAACTCTGGCACCTGTGAATTGAAATCTCCAGGAACGTTTAGCTTCAAGCCTCCTTCAAAAGAATATTCCACAAAATTATGGGGTTGTTGTGGTTGCCTGTTTGCTGGCATCCCCCGCATCCTTCCGACCAATCCCTGATCAATAATGGCTTCCCATTGACCATTCAAAGAGGTGGTCTGGCGACCGTAAATATTGGTCATGGCCGTTTGTGCATTAACCTGAATATAAAGCACAGACAAAAGCATCCATGTCATGAGGCTGGTTTGAATTTTTCTAATATTCATTATCATCTGTTTAAAAGTTCTAACATAACTGTTTAAATTTTTTTTGTTTTCGCATCTTTGCGATTAACTTCTCAGATGTTCCCGGAAGATATCACATGCTTGATCCATTCAGAATAGCCGTTTTCGTAAACCAGATTAATGAAATAAACACCTGGATTTAAATCATGTGCTGCATTTGATACGAATGAATTTCCATTGCCTTTATACTGCCGGAGAATCTTTCCGTTGATGTCGGCAATCCTGATGTCTTTGATGTGATAATTGCTTTGAATGGTGAAATTTCCATTTGATGGATTTGGATACACCCTGGCTTGAGACGGTGGGTTTGATGTGGTTTGTGTGCTGGTTGCTGCTGGTATCAGGAATATATTATCGACAAATGCAACGCCTTTGTCTTTGCTGATGACAATATTGATCCTATATACATCTTCCGGAATAGACACTTCACCTGATACTATGTCGTTGGCATGAGATTGGGTTGACACCGTAAGCAAGAGTTCATCCCCGGCCATGATCTCTCCTTTTAGAGTGGCACCAATGGTATTGGGGACATCCCCTGAGGCGCTAAGGGCATCATGTATCCTTCCGGTAAACTGAAACAAATACCGTTCTCCCGGAACCACATCCACCGCCTGTCGGATATGTCTCTCCTGGGTCACGCCAGGCATTCTGCAGGTTATGCCATCAATGGAATTTTCGTCCTCTCTGATTACCATATCATTGTTTGACAAGGTCCATCCGGATCTGGTCGCATTGAAGTCACCATTAAATATGAGGTTGTTGGAGAATGGATCACCATTTGATTGTTTCCATACCCTGATGTAATCGACATACGATTCTGTAAGATGGCCGATGGGGTGATCCAGAAAATACTGATCACCTTCCACACCAAAACTGGCCCCATTCGACAGCCAGAGGAACTCGGGTGATCTGACGATCCATTTGTCCTCGGTATATTGCGCCTTGGGTATCCCATTATAATAGATCCGCATGAAGTGTTCTGTCCAGTGAAAGCCCCATACGTGGAAATCATCAAACAAGCCTGGCGTATCAAACTTGATGGTGTTGGCCTGTTTGTGTTGGCCATATCCGTCGATATGGACAACGGATTTGACAAAATCATCATCCCAGGCAGACTCAAACACATCAATTTCTGCACCGTTATGGGCGTTGCCGGTAACGGTATGCATGTCTTCGCTTTGAAGCCAGAACGCTGAATGGGTGCCTTTTTTCACGTCGCCCACTTTCATGCGCACCTCAAAATAGCCGTATGTGGTTTCATATATTCCTCTGCTGTTTATGGAACCACACCGCATGGAGGTGGAACCTGATTTAACAACGTTCAACACCAGGTTGCCCTCTTTTACCTCCACATTTTCAGGCAACCAGCGCCAGTCTGTTACCCCTATCTTTGGGCGTGGTGCCCTGGTTTGGGTACTGTGCTGGATCTGCCATTTGGTGGTATCCACCTCTGTGCCGTTGAATTCATCACTGAAGTCAAGCACCCACCCATCTCCAATGCTTGTATTCATGGGCAGGGCACCAACAGGCGTTTCCGGATCCACAAAGTTCTGAGAAAACACATGTGACGATTGCCATAGAAGCACTAAAGAGAGTATGCTGATGATAAAAATCCGAACTTTTCCCATGATTACATATTTGTTCCCTTCTTGTTTTATTCTTTCTGATAGACCCTTACGTAGTCGACTTCATAGAACAAGGGAAAATCTGTGTTTGAAGGGTCTCCGCCATTGGAGCCGAGAGCCAGGTTGAGTAATATATAGTGAGGTTGTCTGAATGGATTGAAGCCATCGGTATAGGTGGCTCTGGATACATCAACTTCATTGAGGAGCACATCATTCAGGTATAGCCTGATATAATCTTCTGTCCAGTCCATTTTCCATACATGAAAGCGTTCGGGCCAGTCGGGCTTTTCCCATAGCAGGTCTTCCAGGGGTGTATGCGAAGAATCCCAGATAGGTTGGAAGGAATGGTTTGCCCGGCCCCAGGCCGCGTTGGCAAGTATGACTGGCTTGCCTTGATAGCGGTAATACTCCATCACGTCGATTTCACCATTGTCTGGCCACCGGCGTTCCACGCCAAGGGTCCATATGGCCGGCCATGAGCCCATGGCGGTATCTACCCTGGCACGTACTTCAAGGATGCCATACTGAAAGGAGAACTTGCCCCGTGTGTTAATACTTGAGGAGGTGTATTCAGCAAACTCCCTGGCCCGTCGCCAATTGTCACTGCCTGCTTCATAGTTTGGATTTGCGATTTTTTCACGTTTGCCTTCAATAACCAGCAAGCCGTCCTGAACCGTGGCATTGTCGGGCTGATACCACTGAAGTTCATTGTTACGTACAAAGCCATTTTCGTGCGACCAGTAGGTGTCATCGGGAACCCCACCACTGTTAAATTCATCCGACCAGACAAGCTCATAACCCTCAGGGATTTTGGGAGATAACATATCTGCCTCATAGGGACTGGTCATCACGAACCTGTCGGGATTGTTTCTGTTGTAATCATTGTTTCGCATCAGCCCCAAATATACCGGGTCGATCAATTCCGAGTGCCAGCCTGCAAGTTTGTTTCTGTGCATGTCGAGCTGTTGTCTGGTTGTTATCAGCGGGTTTTGTTCGCTTATATCTGCATAGATGTTGTATACCACTTCTTCTCCATCTTGAAACGTATGGTACTTTTCCTTATGGCTCAGCACAACATTCCAATTTCGGTCATAGTGTCGCCAAAACATTGCATCATGCGGATAACCTGACTTTTCGCCTGTGAGCCATGGTATTAAATCAACGCCATCGATGGTGTTTTTGGGTATAGCATCTGCATAAGCAACGGCGGTGGCAAATATGTCGAGAGAGATGATGGGCTTTTCAAATACCTGGCCAGCAGGCACCTTCCCTGGCCATTGCATGGCAAATGGGACGCGGATGCCACCATCATACAAATGACCTTTCACCCCTCTGAGTGGCGTGTTGTCGGAAGCATTATCACCGGTAGGGCCTCCATTGTCGGAGAGGAAAAACACCATGGTATTTTGGCTGATTCCCAATTCTTCTATTTTGTCGAGCAGCATCCCTACACCGTCATCAACGGCGCTGACCATGGCGGCATAGGTGCGACGTTTTTCGTCTTCTATATGGCCAAAGCGGCTCAGGTATTTTTCTGTCGCATGCATAGGCGTATGGGGTGCGTTGTAGGCCAGATACAGGAAGAAAGGTTTATCTGCATGCCTTTCAACGAAATCGACAGCTTCTCTCGACAGGGCATCTGTCAGGTATTCTGTTTCCTCTACCCTGCCATTGTTTCGCATCAACCTTGTTCTATAGCCATCCCACTGTCCTTTGGCTTCGGAGGCATCTCTGATTGTCCAATATTCAGGGAAGTAATGATGTCCGCCTGCCAGAAATCCGAAAAATTCATCGAAACCACGTTGCAACGGATATTGGCTTCGGTGTGCGCCAAGGTGCCATTTACCTATAATACTGCTGGTGTAGCCCTCCCTTCTCAACACATCGGCCAGTGTTTTCTCTGTAAGGGGTAATCCCTCTGAAGGGTCGTTGGGGGTGAACAAGGGGTTGCGACTTGAACCGAACCGGTCCTGATATCTGCCTGTAATGAGGCCTGCCCTGCTGGGGCCGCATACGGCATGGGTAACGTAGCCATTGGTAAAAACCACCCCGTTATCGGCAATCCTGTCAAGGTTCGGCGTGGGAATGTCCTTGCACCCGTTAAAGCCTACATCTGCATAGCCCTGGTCGTCTGTAAGGATGATGATAACATTGGGTTTTACCGGCTCAATTGCGCCCTCTACTGCTGCTTCTGCAAATTGAGGAAGAATGGCAAATGGTAGTGCAGCAAAGATGTTTGTTACGAACTGTTTTTTCATGTGTTCATAATTTGTCAAAAGTCAAAAGTCAAAAAAGCTCAGGTCCCACTCGTCATGCCATCTTATAATGGGCTTGTCATCTTCAAACTCAATCGGCAGCCACACATACCTGCCATCGATGGCATTGTCGGGTGTCCATCTGTCGCCCATATAAATGAAGGCATCTTTTTTACCTGGCACCGGCAATACAAAGGTGCTTTGCGACCAGAAGGTGGTGTTCACCTCTTCTTCAGTGCCAAGGCATGGATTTCCAAGCTCTTCCCATGGGCCGAAGGGATCACTGGCCCTGGCAGAACGGGCAGGGTTGGGGTCCCATCCGGTGCAACCTGAAGCGATCATATAGTATGTATCACCCCTTTTAAAGATGGCAGGTGCTTCGTTCGACTTTCCGGGAAGCACCCTGGTATATCGTCCGGTGAAGTCCAGATAGTCATCTGTTAGCTCAGCCACATGGAGTGTTTGATTTTCTTCAGATGCATGTATATGGTACGCGGTACCATCATCATCCACAAACAGGGTCATATCTCTGGCCATCTGTCCCCGCTTAAAGTCTCTTCTTAGAAACATGCCATCCCTCACCGCTTCCCTCCACTCTTCAGACCACCTGACGATAGAGGCCTCAGTGGTGGTGTCATTTTTCAGATGGTCGGGATAATTGATGGGCCAAAAGTTTGCATTGGGGTTCACGCTTCTTATATAGGTATATGGACCGGTAACGTCATCACTGACGGCCACACCTGTCAGGGCCGCCGTGTAGCCCATCCCCTTTAATTCGTGGTGGAACCACATTACAAACTTCCCTGTTTTCTCATTATAGATCACTTTTGGCCGTTCGATGATACAACCAGCAACAATCAGAGATGTGGTGTCATCACTGACGGCCAGGGCAACACCTTCGTCTTTCCAGTCATAAAGGTTTTTTGATGAGTAGCACCTCACCCCAACATGGGCTCTGTTTCCTGCCCTGCCTTCTGTTTTATGCTCACCAAACCAATAATAGGTGCCGTTATGTAACAACATGCCACCGCCATGGGCATTGATATGCACTCCGTTGTTATCGGGCCATATCTCACCCGGTCGGAAGGGATTGACGGGAGTCTGGTTACAACCTTGCATTAAAGACATGACCAAAAAAAAGAAAAGAATGATGTTCACTGACTTGTTCATAATTCAACTTGTTTGATATGGTTTTATATTAAAGACTGGAATTATCTAGAGTTTTTCCATAAAGTCAAGTTTCAGGATCAGAATGTTCGAGATCAAGGCTTGTGAAGTCCGAAAATGCGGAGTTTACTGTCGTAAATGAGTAATTTTTGGACGAACATAACGCAAATATCGGACATTATGGACTGAAACTAACTATTTCAAAGGGCTTATTCTGAATGTATAGCCAAAGTCGGAATTTCTCAGCCTGTAATCCCGACGGGGATAGGCCTCCATTCCCCAGCTGGTGGTGCCGCCAACACCCATTTGCCTGTAGTCGATATTCATAAACACTTGTGGTTTTTTTACCAGTTGGAATGGGTAGTCACTAAGCTGGATGTTGTCTCTGCAGAAGTGGGATGCACCAAATCCTATCACAGGATCGCCTGTGATAAGCAACCCCCTGCCTGAGTCATTTGTAAGGGAAACCCACCTGACATCTGTCTTGTATCCGTTTTCCTGGGGCTTTGAATATTCGATCCATTCATTTTCAACCGTAGATTCATATATGCCCATTTTTTCTACGTTCCGGTCTATATATGTAGGGTTGGGTCCGGGACCATACCATTTGAGGTTGCTATATCCCGGACTAACGACCATGTTGGTTCCAAATCTTGGTACCATCGGTAGTTGTTTGGTGCCGGCGTTATAGTCGCAGGTAACATCAATCGTTCCATCACCATATACTAAGTACGTAATAGTAAAGGCGGCCTCAATTATAGGCAGGTTTCCGGATGCAACAATTTGAATGGCGTTGCTTTTTGGGGTGATCTCAAATTTGTTGATGGTCCAGTGATGGGCATTTTCCCAAATTAATAGTTGAGGCACATTGGGTGGCATATTTCTTATTGCTCCCCTGTCATTGTCTGTGGGTGCCCGCCAGAAATCCGGATGTGGCCCCCTGTCGATGACCTGCTCATCACCAATGTAGTATTTTTCCAATCTGCCTGACAGTTTGTCAAATATCGCAGAGAATCCATCACCCCATACAGTGACCTCGCGACCAGTTTCTCTCAATTCTGGCAGTTTTAAGGTATGAATGGGTGTAAGTGAAGGTATAGAACCAACAGGGATTTCAAACTGATCCCATGCCAGTTCAAATCCTTTAGGAACAAATTCTGTAGGATATTTTTGGCGAAAGCTGAATCCCACAAAATACTCTTTATCAGGAGAAAACTGGAAGCTCCCTGTGTTCAAGGTATAATTAATGCTTTCTCTGGCTGGAATATCCAGTTCCGTCAAGTTTCTGTGCAACACCTTTTTCCCGTTCTCAAGAATGTACCAATGGCCGGTTACCATGTCATTGGCATTGCTGAAGTCAAACCAGTTTGTTATGCTAAATGTAAGGTTTTGGATATCGACAGCATTGACATGTATGTTTCTGTGAAAATATTTCATGACATTCAACCCTGGGTGGGGTGTCCAGTCGGCTGCCAACAGGCCGTTCATGCAGAAATTTGCATCATTGTGAATGCCCCTGCTGTTTTCCCACCAGCCACCGTAGGCGAAGAAATGGTCGACAGGCGACGTTTCGCGGTATGCTTCAGGAACAGCTTGTTTCAATCCCTGATCCATCCAGTCCCATACAAACGCACCCTGAAAGTTGTTGTCGGCATAGATCAGGTCCCAATATTCTTTTACATTGCCACTGCTATTGCCCATGGCATGTACATATTCACATACGATAAACGGTATATCAGAATTGGTTTCAATAATGGTTATACATTCTTCGGGGGTGGGATACATCCTTGAATAGATGTCGGCATTACCAAACCCTCCTCTTCTTGTGGTGCCTTCATACATGTATGGGCGTGATGGATCTGTTTGTTGTACCCATTCGTACACTGCCGTGGCATTTGGCCCATCGCCACTTTCATTGCCCAACGACCAGATGACCACTGATGGGTGGTTCCTGTCGCGGAAAACCATTCTTTTCACCCTGTCGATATAGGCCTCCTCCCAATCGGGATGATTGGTGAGCAGATTGTCAATGTTCAGGCCAAATCCATGCGTTTCTATATTGCCTTCATTGATAAGATAAATCCCATGCTCATCGCATAGCTGGTACCATTCAGGAACGTTTGGATAGTGGCTGGTGCGTACGGCATTGATGTTATTTTGCTTCATAAGGGTGATGTCGCGGAGCATGTCTTCGCGGGTTACATAATGTCCTCTTTCCGGATGGTGCTCATGGCGGTTAACCCCTTTGAACAAGACAGCCTGTCCGTTGATCAAAAGCCTACCTCCGGCTATATCTACCCTGCGGAAACCAACTTTTTGTGGGATGACTTCCAAAGTGTTTCCTTGTGCGTCTTTCAGCACCAGCAGCAGGTCATAGAGGTATGGTGATTCAGCGTTCCAGCTGTTAACGCCTGCGATACGGTGCTCACGGGTTGAAACCCATTCTCTATGGTTGTTGCCAAGTTGCTGACTGCCACTGATCACTTCCCGGCCCTGTCGGTCGAGCAGGGTGTATTCCAGCAATGAGGCACTTCCTGAAGGGTCGTGTAATTCTGCCTTCAACGAGAATAATCCATCGGTGTATGCATCGTCGAGGGTTGAGGTCACCACAAAATCCCTGATATGGCTTTTTGGGGTTGACCAGAGGTAGACATTGCGGTAGATGCCACTGATGCGCCAGAAATCCTGGTCCTCCAGGTAGGAACCATCGCTCCAGCGATACACCTCAACTGCAAGTGTGTTTTCACCAGCTTTCAGGTAGGGGGTAATATTGAACTCTGCCGGTGTTCTGCTTCCCTGGCTGTAACCCACTTTTTGACCATTTACCCAGATATAGAATGCCGACTGTACTCCGTCAAAAACGATAAACACCTCGCGGCCATCCCAATGATCGGGAACAGAAAAATGGCGCCTGTAAGAGCCCACGGGATTGTCTTCTGTCGGAGCTTCCAGCTCGCTGATATCGAAGGGATATTGTATATTTGTATATATTGGGATACCATAGCCTTTCAACTCCCATATAGAAGGCACTTCGATCTCATCCCACGATGCATCCGAAAAACCAGTTTCAAAAAAGGTGATTGGACGTGAAGCCGGATTTT
>PWNO01000062.1 GCA_003557765.1 Bacteroidales bacterium | reverse complement strand
TCATCCCGTGATGGAAACCCTCTTCGCCCATCTGCTCATATTTTCTCTTCCAGGAATAATACGAAGCGGGATAAACACCATGTTTCTCAAGAGTTGGCTTTACACCTTGCTCAGATGCTTCTTTGATAATCCGAAGCTTTTCTTCTTTTGTGAATGTTCTTTTCATCATCATAAAGTTACAGTTTTTGCTCTATAACCTAGTCCGATGATTTAGGGGGTCATTACATTAATTCCGCAGTATGTGCTTTATGAAATTTATAGTTGGATAAGGCAAGGTTCAATAAATCTATAATGTGTATAAGGAAACCTACAAAAAAAGGTTTTATGCCAGTAAATATACAAAACCCTCGCACTACACAAAAATTTTTGCATTTTTAAGCTGCTTACTTCGATCAAACCCTACACATGAAAGTAAGTCTTGAGTGCATTTAATCTTGGTCTGTAGGTAATGGTCAAGTCCCCTTGGGCATGTTTTTTCCTGAGCCCTCCAGCTCACATCCAGTCGTCGTCATCTGCTGTCATCGGCATGCGTTCGATGATGTTGCCGTTTTCATCTTCGATGGTGATGTAAACGAGTTTGGGTTTCAAAAGGGTTGCAACCATTGCAGTCATATAACGTGAGAAAGGATAACACTGTGGTATATCGCGGCAACTTTATCAGCTCCCTCAGGATACATATAAAGGCCCTCGCACCCGCCAGGTGATGGTCTAGGTAACTGATGGGCAGATTACCATTTTTGATTTACAACAAAAGCAACGGGTCCATTATCAAGTTTCAAAGGGTAAAAGGGTATTGGAAAAAAACAATCCCCAATATGTGCGTTATCAGTTACAGCTGATCAAAAAGACCTTGCAAACTCACGGCAATCTGATTCTCTATCAAGTTATAAGCCTATGCAAGAAAAGTGGCATTTACAAGGCAACAGACAGACAAGGCATGACCCGTCAGATGGCTTTGCAGAACGAACAACGGCTGCCAGAGACAGTCAATGGCATTGAAATGAAAACCCTTGAACGATCAGCGTTCATGATTATACCCAAGCGATCAAACTCATAAGTGCAGGGGTATTAGCCCAAAGGTCTTGCTGGTGCCCGCCGTGCAGGGGGTAATGACCTGGATCAAACTCTAAAACGAGGATCTCTCCAGGGAACCGAAGTTTATAGATGATTTGGTGAAGTGATATCCTTGCCTATTTCGGTCAGACGGGGCTTCAGTTTAGTATGTCTTCGCGGAGGTTCATGCGCTGCCTGGAATTATTCCTGCCGTAATCAAAAAGCAAGTCACCCGTGTCATGATACAGCCGCACGAAGTTCAGTGAATACCATATGAATGCCTGACCCACACTGATGCGCGATACAACCTCAATTTGTTCGTTATTGTTGGCAAGAGAAACCGTTCTTATAACAGATTCATCCCGGATGCGCAACTTGTCAAACCGCACATCCCTTCCTCCCTCTGTTCGTATTTCTATGAGACCCGAGTTGTTTTGCATGAAGTTGATGCGGCCAATTTGTTCGAATGTGTTGGGAAATCGTCGCTCAAAGTCAGGGTTTTCCCTTTTAATGGCTTCCTGGGCTGCCGAACCCGGGAACGCAGCCCCGTCGGGTTTGATCAGTCTGATGGCAGCGAACAATCCGGCTATGGCCGGATCTACATCGTTGTCAATCAAGTCGCGATTGGTCTCCAATAAAATGTCAGGATAGTCGGTCCTGTAGAGCGAGGCCAGCTCAGGTGCCTCGTGCAATGATAAACCGCTTGAGCTTCCAAATCTGCCTTTCAATATTATCTGATCCTCCACATGGTGGTGCAGACCTACATCCTGCTGGCGGGGATCATTAAAATAGTTTATCCTGTGAAGCTTCCCGTTCAGGTCAAAATAGCAAGCAAATGCCATTTCATCGCTTTGGTGGCCAACGTCAAGGTTTGCGTGTGAAATCCAGCGCGATGTCCCATCCTGATCGAAAGAAGCCACGAAAAGGTCCGTGTTTTCCTCTCCTGTGCCGGCCTGCTGGTTTTCCGTCCGGATTTTACCGCTGTAGCTTCCAGCCACCACAACGTGGCCATGCTGATCCAGGGTAAGCGCAAACCCGGTGGCATTGTGATCTGACTCCAAGGCCTGAACCCACCTGAGGTCCTTACTGTCATCAAAAGAGGCAACAAATGCCGTCCGGATATCATCATTCCCTTGAACCTGCATGCTCCCGTCACCAAAATATTCTATAAAATAGCCGGTTACATAGGTGTTCCCATCATCGTCGAAGGCCAGGCCGCTGCTGTTATTTCCTCTTCTGCCTCCATATTCAAACAGCTCTTCCCACAAGGCAAGCTCTTGCTCATAAAGGTGGGTGTCAGGTTGAACACGCCAGACTAACGGAATTACATCCTTATACTGGGGCATGGTCCGGCCAATAGGAGCATTTACAAAAGTAGGGTCAGCGATCACGAAGTCATGGCCTTCCAGGGTAAAATAATCTCCTGCGGGCTGATCTCCGGAAAAATGCACGGCTGTTGCCATATGGTCGTCGTATTGCACGGCGGCAACCTGATTGCTGGTGTAGTTACGCACCAGCCAGGCAAACAACACCGCCCTGTCGTCGCAGTCAGATGCGGCATAATGGATGACCTCATCGGGAAACATGAATTTCTGCATTCCGAACTGCGACTGGTCAGTTTCATATTCAAAAGCACCCTGCACCATCTTCAAAAGGAAGGCTACCCGGTCAATGTTTTCCTTTTCATCGATTATTGGGACCAGATGATGGTCGGCGGCATTGCGGAGCAAGACGGATGCGTTCGAATCAAAGTATACCCATGCATCTGACTGGGGCTGGTCCTTGAGCATGGCTACCAGCACGGGGTCATATTCAAGCTCTACCGTAACCTGATGATGGTCTCTTTCGAAGGATAGCCTAACTTTTTTGCCTTCTTCTGAAAAAGCGGGTTTGCTTGCAAAGCCCAGATGAAACAAGCGAACTGCGTTTTCCATCGGTTGGCGATATGCATAGAGTGGTTCATCGTGTGTTCCTCCCAGAAGGCCAAATACGCGGTTGTCAATGTTTGTAAGGGGTATTTCATACACCCGGTCGGTGAAAGGCATGAGCATCACAAGCTGCTCCTGTTGCCGGCCGAGACGAATGTCATAGCCTGCCTGCTGCAGCAAGAACCAGGTATACAGCCTGGTCAGGTCCTGGTCATTTCCTCCTGTTATTGTGCGGCTAAACGCTTTGGTCAGCTTGTAAAGAGCCCAGTCGTTCATGTTTGTATCCCCTGCAATGTCAAGAATGCTTGTCAGGGAAGGAACATAGTTGCTCTGAGTTGCCGTTTCCAGCCAGCTGGCCACATCTTCTTCTGAAATGCCCTGGTTGGTGAGATTAGAGAAGGAGGCATCCACGGAGACAGCCCATTTCCTGTCGTAAAAATCAACAATAACATCGGCGAATTCGCTCACCACGAGCGCAACGGATATCGTAACCGGTTCAACGGGAAGCTCCCGTGGACGCAGCCGGGGGGAACGCCACTCCACGTTTCGCCCCAGGAGTTCCGGTTCGGCATCAAGGTCCCTGTCAAAATCAGGCACTTCTTCAGGTTTTACAGCTTCATAGGGTTCTTCGCTGCGAAACAAATTGAAGGCCTCCCATTCCTCGCGCAGGTATTCCGCATAGGCCCGGTTGCGTTGTTCCACATAGTCCTGAAAGTTCGCTGCGTATTGCTTCAATATGCTATCACGTTTAGCTGCAAGCTCCTGCATATTGCGTTCCCTCTCCCGCCTCCATGTTTCAAAATCAGGGGCTTGCGCGAATACTGCCGATAAAGTCAAACAAAATAACAATGTCGTGCAAGTGAGCTTCATGGCCATAAGATTTTCCCAGATGATTATAAAAAATGTTAATTTACCTGAATGAAACAATGATTTAATAAATTATGATATTAATACCCGCATTTCAAATATAAAAGTTTTTTTTTTACCGTTTTTATGCTTTTTTATATCTTTACATCATCGAATAAGCGATTTTTTTGTTAGGGTTAAAAAGGTGGTAAACGCGGCAGCCCTCCTGAAAATAAATGCTTTAGCCAGTCAGTCAATAAACATAAAATTTACCACTCGAATGCGTCTACACATTCTTTTTTATCTGCTTTTGGCGCTGATTACCCAGGTCTCTTTGGGGCAAGGCGCTGATATTGAGCTTATTCGGCAGGACCGGAATTATTATTCGGGAATGGGGCACGGCAGCAATTACAGATCAGCACGGCGCCATGCCTTGGAGGCCCTGTCTGAAAGCATTAGCTTGCGCATTCAAAGTGAGTTCAAACAAGTTGTTATTGAAGACGATCTGGATCTTGAAACATACACCAAGAGCGTAATAAACACGTATTCAGATGCCGTGCTGAACGAATGGGAGGAGATTGTGATAAAGGAGGAACCGGATGATGTAGAGGTATTCGTATACATTTCAAGAGAGAGTCTTTCACGTGTTTTCAATGAAAGGAAAAAAACCATAGATGACTTCATCATGTTGGCAGCGAATGCCAGAGATGACCTCCGCATATCAGATGCACTAAGATATTACTACTGGGCATTGGTGCTTGCCAGAAGCCACCCCGACAACACCAGCCTGCGTCATGACTTCGGGGGCGAGAGAGCCCAGTCGGTTTTACTCGGATTGGATGACCGCATCAATTCCATTTTCAGGCATCTTGATGTCAGCTTAACTGGCATACGTGAATGTGACAGAACATCAACCAAACGTTTTTATCTGACCATAAAATATCGAGGCCAGCCCGTTCAGGATATTGATTATACGTATTGGATTGGTCGTGGGTACTCCAGCCTCATCAGTACGCGGGACGGCATTGGGGTGGTAACCCTTGACGGAGCTTATGCCAGGGATGCAAATGATATTCGTCTTCGCATAGAATACGAATATGCCAATAAAGCACGCCTCGAACCCGAGGTGGAAATGATGATTGAAAGCGTAGACATACCAACGTTCAGAAGGTCAGAAATCCGGGTTTCCTTGCGGGAAGATGAGGAGGTTGTCGTACTGCATAAACCCGAAAGAGCCATCCGGTTTGAGGCGGTCAGCACATACCATCCGGACTATGAAGTTTTTCAGGACGTTGTGGAAAAAATTATCCATGCCATCAGGCTTGACCGGCACGAAGGGATGGGGGAACACTTTACGCAAGAAGGTATGAACATGTATGAGAAGCTTATCAGAAGCGCAGAAGTCAGCGTGATTGACCCCGAAATTGATACCCTCCGCATCATGCAAATAGGCTCAGACGTTATGGTTCGCTCGGTTCCCATGAAGTTTTCCTACCACAACAACCGCGAAAGGTTCATCGAACAGGTAAACTTCATCTTCAATGAGGACAACAAGGTCAACAGCCTTTCATTCTCCCTGGGAAGCGTGGCCATAGATGACATCCTTTCAAAGCCGGATGCATTTGGCAGCGAAGAAGAAAAATTCTTCCTGATACACTTCATGGAAAACTATAAAACGGCCTTTGCACTGAAAAGGCTCGACTACATTGAGGCCATTTTTGACGACAACGCTTACATCATCGTTGGGCACATTGTAGAGAGGATACCTGAATACCAGGATGACGTTAGGGCCATGTACGGAAGACTCAGCACCAGGGAGGTCGAATACATAGAACTGGAAAAGTACGAATATCTGAACAGGCTCAGAAGGATTTTTAGGCGCAATGAATTCATCAACATCCATTTCGAGAAAAGTCTTGTGCGAAAGACGCAGCGTGATGACCAGGTTTATGGAATACAAATTGCCCAGCACTATCATTCATCCACCTATGCAGACAAGGGGTACCTGTTTCTGATGATTGACATGAACGACACCCTCAATCCCATCATCTACGTGAGAACTTGGCAACCCGAAAGACATGAAGATGGAAGTATCTTTGGGTTGGAAGATTTTCGGTTCTGACAGACCGTGTACCGATGGCCATGCTCGACCATGCATAAAGAACAGCGAATAGTAAGCAAAAAGCGGTAACCAAAAACACATATCACCATTTTATTCACCTTTATTCACCAAAAACACACAAAAATGAAAAAAGCAATGCATTATGTTGGCATTTTTGCCTTAGTAGTCTTTACCTCCATGTTATTTACCCAGTGCCGGTCTACGGAAGATGTAACTATTCGGGCTGGTGAAACGGAAATTGAAACACTTTGCTCCGGGCCTGAGTATTTTACCGACGATGAATACTTCAGGGCAAATGCGATAGGTGAAAGCAGCAACCAAAGCCAGTCCAAAAGAAGTGCACTAAGTAATGCCCGAGCAGAGTTAGCCGGAAATATCAGCGTGCTTGTAAGTGGAGCGGTGGATAATTATTTCCAGCAAATGGGTGTTGAAGAAAGATCCGAGTATGCTGAACGCTATCAAGGCTTGTTCAGGGAAGTCGTGGACGAACGGCTCAATGGCACCAGGACCATTTGCGAGCGTGTAACAGTTACACATGATGGAAACTACAAAACGTATATCGCTATTGAACTTACAGGAGCCGAAATCATGAATGCAGCCAACCAGCGCATCTATAATGACGAAAGGCTCCGGCTGGATTATGATTACGAACGGTTTAGAGAGATCTTTGATGAAGAAATACAGCGCGTTCGCGAAGAAAGGGGCTTTTAAACACCCTGAAGGAAAGAAATTATGTTCTAAAGTGGTCATGAATTCAAAACGGGCAGCTATCGTTTTTACATTTTTGCTCATTTCGGGCCTTTCAGCATTTGGCCAAGAAAGGCTGGATGAAAAGCAAAAAATCGTAAGGGAATATGAGGCTTTTCGCCGCATGTTTGAAGAGCAGCGGGATGACCGGGAAACTAAAGCCGAGGATCCTCTTTTCATGACCGTCATTCATGCCGAAAAATTACCCGACTGGACTGTTTCACCCCCGAAGTCCAGTCGGGATACTTTATATATCCTCGGAATATCCGACCCCGGACTGGAAAAGGAGGCGGGCAAGACAATGGCCATGAAGCGGGCCCTCCAGCTATGGCTGCTGCTGAATTCGCCAGGCGTGGATAACATGCGCGAGAACTATCGCATATCAGTTAATGATGAGCTCATGCAAGTATATACTGAATTCTCAAAAGTTACCGGAGAGACCACCCTGCACATCCAAGACATTGCCAGGCTTAAGACACACGTCACTGCCTTTGATGAAACCATCATCCTGGCAGGTATCCCCACTGCCAAAGCCCACAATGAAGCAGTCTTGGCCGCTCAAAGCAAAACGGAGGTTTCGTTGTTTACACGGCTGAACACCATTGACCGCCGGGAACATATCGTTGAAAACTTTCACCTTGTTTTCGATTCTTCTGCAAAGGCCAGCCCTTCTCAACTAGATCAGCGTATCCTGAGAAATGGCGCGTTTACGGAAAATACGACACACGCAGATGATTCGCTGGTGACCGATCTGCCAACGCTAAACCTCCGCTACAGGGATGCTGGGCAAAATGACAAAAACGCCGACGACAACATGGTAAAACAAGGCCTATGCTTGCGCAACGGGCTATGGATCGCTCTTGTTTCCGGCGTAGTACAACATTTGGCCGCAGCTTGCCACGAGGAAAACAGCATTCATTTCAGGCACATGGGAGAAACCTACGACCACATAAGCCAGGCATTGGGCAGGGAAGTTACCGGTTGCAACCTTAGGTTTCCCGTACCGACCATTGATATCAGGAACAATGAATTGTTTTTGCTCTTTGACGAAGCCGCAGAGTAAGTGATCAGCTGCTTTTCGGAATCAACACTCTGGCTTGCTGATTGTGTGCGACAACCAAAACACCTGTTCAGTGAACTTTCCAAACAATAACACACTTATGCGACAACTTCTTACAGCATCCTTCCTTATGTTCATCATCACATCTTTGCACGCCCAGCATTTTGAAGTGCAGGACTTCCGTTATGATGCCAGCAGCATGGCCGCCCGGCGGCATCCCCGCACGGACGTGAATGGCGACCAATGTGCCATCATCAAGGTGCGGGCAAACGTGGACGGCCTGCTGTTCGACAGCAACCTGGGAATTGTCGGGGAACCTGTTTTTGAGCCTGGCGAGGTGTGGCTGTATGTATCCCCGGGCGAAAGATACCTGCAGTTCATGCGCGAGGGCGTGGTCACCAAGGACTATCGTTTGCCCGCGCGGCCAGAGTCAGGAAGGGTATACATCCTGGAGCTGCTTGTGCGGGGCGAAGAAGATCGCTTGCCCGATGACAGGGTTTGGGTGACCTTTCGCATGAATCAGGACAACGTCTACATCCAGACGGGCGAGGGCGCTGCCATCCCCTCCGAGGGAAACATATCGCGCCACCGGATGCGGAAAGGCGAATCACAGGTCTTTCGTTTCATCAAGCAGGGTTTCGAGGAAAAGCAGCGGTGGGTTGAGGCGGACGATGACAAGGTGCTGGACATCGAACTGGTAAGCGGTGAGCCAACAACCACACTTGCATTGAGCGGCTGGATCACGATAGAAAGCGAGCCCGCACAGGCCGAAGTGTACCTGAACGAACAACGGGTTGGCGTAACCCCGTACATGGGCAATCACCTTGCGGGGGATTACAGCCTGCGCCTGATGTTTCCCGACTACCACGACTATACCGACAGCTTCGAGCTGGACGAAGGCGGCACGGTCTCCCTCCCCTCCATAGAGATGAAACCGCGGCACGGGTACTGGTCCATCTCATCCGACCCGCAAGGTGCGGAGGTGTTCGTGAACAATAACCGCATAGGCACCACGCCGGTTGAGCGCCGGGTGATCAGCAGCGGCCGCCACCAGGTATCCCTTCGCAAGGAGCTTTATGCAGACCACGAGGAGACGATCACCATCGAAGATGGGGATGACAAAGACCTGTTTTTCGAGCTGGAAGAGGCTTTTGGCTACCTCGACATAAGCTCTTCCCCATCCAATGCAACCGTCTTCATAGACAATGATGAAGTAGGCCACACCCCTTGGCGGGAGCAGATGGCTGCAGGCTCTTATTACCTCCGCCTCACGCACGAGCGTTATTCTGCCAGTCACGACCGGGATGTAACCGTTCGTGTTGGAGAAACCACGGAACGCTTTTACTCCCTGGCGCGCAATTATGAGGTGGTGCAAATAGAAGCGCCCGGGGCTGCCATTTACATCGATGGCGACCGCATGGGCAGCGACAGGTATGAGGCCGAGCTCACACCAGGATCCTATGAGCTGACAGCCAGGAAGGACAGGCATCACGACGATGCAAGAACCATCAATGTACGCGTTGGAAGGCCTGAAACTATTGAGCTTTCCCCTCAGCCGCGCGAAGGCGGGCTCAGCATCGTCACCACGCCCTTCGAGGCCCGGGGGGCACGAATATACATTGACGGTGAGCGCCGGCAGGAAACCACGCCCCATACCATTGCCCTGCTTGAAGGCGCCTATGAGGTGAGGGTGGAAAAGGAGGGTTACCTGGATGCCTCCGCTTCGATAGACATAAAAGAAGGCCTGGAAAAAGAGCTGGCTTTTGAGATGCTGACATTCGAGGGCAGCATCAACCAGCAAATTGGACGACGACGTACCAGCAAGATCCTTTTTGGAACGGCCGCAGTCGTTGCTGCCGGCGCCGGGGGCTACTTCCAGTATTCTTCAATGCAGCTGCAAGACGATTACACCACAGCCACCACTGATGCAATGGATATCTACGACCAGATGGGTCGCCATCAGCTTTACTCCTACATCGCTTTTGGCGTGGCCGTGCCTTTGGGCGTGATGAACCTCGTGCGCCTGGGTCAGCAACGGCGACTGGACCGCCAGTTGGACCTGGCGTTGATTCCGGTTGATGGGGGTGGGTTTTTGACTTTGCGCATTGGTTTTTAAATGCTTCTGGCATACGGTTGGGTGACAGGATGATGGGCGCATTTCTCTTTGAAATCACAAACTACACGCAAGACATAAAGAGGACTCAAAGATAAGGCCACACATCATACCTGAAAGAACTGTAAATCAAGATAAGCTATCCCGCGATGGAAACAACCACTCAAAAAACAAGTAATCCACTATCTATAACTCGGCCGCTATTCATGCCGCTGATCCTTTTCGCCTGCACCTTGCTCATCACCTGCGAAAAGATCGACCGTGACAATCCCTGGGATGCAAAAGCTGGCCTTGATCCAAACAGTTGGGCGCCACATAACCTTGAAATAGAATTGGCAAGCATTACCGAAAGAAAGCTCACATGGCAATACGGTGACCATAACATCGAGGGTTTTAAGGTTGACCGTAAGGAGGGAGATGGCGAATGGGAGGAGGCTTTTGCGGTCCTGGATAAAGACTCCCGAATCTGGGATGACACGGAGACACAGCTGGATGAATGGCTTTCATACAGATTGTATGCTTTTGCAGGAAATAATACATCAGCATTTAAAGAAGCTGAATATATTCCATTGAGTCTAACCACCCACGAGGCAACAAACATAACCCAAACCTCCGCCCTGCTGGGTGGTGAAGTGGATGGATCACATGTTGATAGCCATGGAATTGCTTACAGTACCTCTCCCAATCCTGACATATCGGGCAATACGGTTCCGTCAGGAAGTGGTGCGGGAAGCTTCACGGCTGAAATGACAGATCTCAATCCAGAAACTGAATATTATGTGCGTGCGTATGCCTCAAATAATGTAGGCACGACCTATGGAAACCAAGTGATGTTTGAGACCGCACCGACTTATGATGATACCGAAATAGTAGACGTCCTGAACCCTGAGACAGGAAAGACCTGGATGGACCGCAACCTTGGAGCCAGCCGGGCGGCTATCAGCAGCACCGATGAAGAGGCTTATGGAGACCTTTACCAGTGGGGCAGGGCTTTCGACGGACATCAGAAAAGGAATTCAGGCACAACGTCCACGCTCAGTAGCAGCGATTTCCCTGGGCATGGGAGTTTTATCACGGTTAACAGCAGTCCTTATGATTGGCGCAGCCCGCAAAACGATGATTTATGGCAGGGGGTAAGCGGGGTGAACAACCCTTGTCCAGATGGTTATCGTTTGCCTACAGAAGCCGAGTGGGAACATGAGCGCCAGAGCTGGAGCAGTAACAATGCTGAAGGAGCTTTTGCTTCGCCCCTAAAGTTGCCCGTGGCGGGCAGCCGCGGCTACAGCAGTGGTTCGCTCGCCGGTGTGGGCTCCTTCGGCTACTATTGGTCTAGTGCCGTAGGTGGTAGCCACTCGCGGTACCTGTTCTTCTACTCCGCTGGAGCCAATACGGGCAGCGACTACCGTGCGGGCGGAGGCTCTGTGCGCTGCCTTAAGGATTAGGTGCGCACTGAAGATAAAAGAGGCACAAGGGCGCATTGTGCTGTTAATCCAAACATCGAACTATAATCAAGATGGTGGACAGTGTAGAACTCACAACCGTCGATAGTCAACGAGCCTTGTAAAAAAGAACAAGGAGGTCTCAGAGGAAATCGAAAAAAAAGCAGAGCAAATGAGTTAGCAAAGAGTAAATTACCATACTGAAAAAACCAACCCGTGCGCATGTAATGCTCATTTAAAACATAGTATAGCACGGTAAGCCCATTTA